>JBAVAA010000508.1:0-2580 GCA_049585515.1 Terriglobales bacterium
GGGCAGGGCCGCTAATTTCCCAACAGTTGCCTAACCGTTGCGATATCGTCGGTAAGATCCGGAGTCATCCGCGCGGCTTGAAACTGGGCATCCCGAGCCGCATCCGCTTGTCCGGCTAGCGCAAGCGCCTGCGCAAGCAGCAGATAGCCGACGGGCGAAGGCTGCAGTTCCACGGAGCGTTCGTAATTTGCGACCGCTCCCGCAATATTGCCTGCCCGCTGCGCCACCAGTCCAAGGCCCCGATAGGCCGGAGAATTCCAGGGCTGCTGCCTGACGCCGGCTTCAAAATCCCGCTTCGCGTCGTCATATTGCTTCAGGGAGTAATGTGCATAGCCGCTGTTGACCCGCGCATTCTCCAAAAAAGAGGGCTCTTTGGTGAACTGCATCACTTTGGCATAGTCCTCGAGAGCCGCCTGGTAGTTGCCGCGCATCTGCTCAAAGGTTGCGATATTGAGCATTGCGAGCGCGTCGTCCGGCCGCAACGACCGGGCCCGCTGGAAGTGCGGCATGGCCTCTTCGATCCTGCCCTGGGCGATCAACGCAGTCGCCAGATTATCTTCGGCGGTGTAGTTTCCCTTGGTGATCGCCAGAGTGTGAGTCCACAGCGTGACGTTGTCGCTCCAAAAACTCACCTGCCGGTGCAGCGCAACGCCGAGCGCCAGCAGAATGGCAACTGTGGCAACCGCAGTCACCGAAGCCGGAACGTGCCACCGTTCCGCGAGATCGGCCGCACTCCAGCTGACAATCACGAAAATTCCCAGCAGCGGGATATAAGCGTAGCGGTCGGCCATGGCGTGAACGCTGATCTGCACCAGTCCGATCATCGGGACCAGCGTTCCCAGAAACCAGAACCATCCCACAAAAAAAGGGCGACGCCTGCGAAAAATCACCGCCAGAATCGTAAGGACGAGAATTGCAAGCGCCGAAAGCGCCGCCGCGGGGACGCTGACGGCAAACCCAGGATGAGGGTAGACCACCGCCAGATTGACCGGCCAAAAGGCTTTCTCCAGATACTTCACGTAGGAGATCGCCGCATTCGCGAGGTGTATCCAGAGTGGGAGTTTCGCCTGGGTTGCGTTCGCCTCCGCCCGCATCGTGATGACCGCACTCGCCGCCGAGAGCGCAAACCACGGGACCTTTTCCCATACCAACTTCCACAAGGAAGAGCGAACGGGTGCTATCGGCGCTTCGCCTTGCACCGCGCCCGTTTGCCCTAAACGATGCAGAGGCCAGTAGTCCAACAGCAAAAGAGCGAATGGAAATGTAATCACCTGCGCCTTTGTCATCAGTGCAAAGACGTAAGCCAGGGTGACGGCCAGGTAGCGTCCTATGCCAGGGCGGCGCACATACCAGCCATAGGCCGCCAACGCCAGCAGAAAGAAAAACATGCTGAGGACATTCTTGCGTTCCGAAATCCAGGCCACCGACTCGACGTTGAGGGGATGCAGAGCAAACAGCGCGGCCACCATCAGGCTGCGCCAGGCGAAACCGGTAGCACTCTCAAGAAGCAGGAACAGAAGCACTGCATTGGCCGCATGAATAAGAATGTTGACCGTATGCGGTCCCGCCGGATCCGCTCCGAAGAGCTGCCAATCCAGCGCATGCGACAACCACGTGATCGGATGCCAGTCCGAAGTTTCAAACGTTTCAAAAGCCCAGACCACCGTCTTCCAGTTCACTCCAGACCGGACGTGGACATTGTCGGTGATATGAATAGCATCGTCGTAATTCAGGAAAGGTGCGTGGGTGACCGGACTGTAAAGTGCAATCGTAGCCAGAGCCAGCATAAGACACGCTATCAACCGCCGCTTTTCAGGAGATTGAAAAGAGGATTGGAAAATAGACTGCGGCGAATCTCGGGACTCAGTCGCGCGCTGCTTCGGATTCACTTCCGTCGGACCCATGGTTCAATTAAACCTGATTTTATTGAACCTGAGGATGCACGTGTGGTGACGGGGCTCCGCGAGCCCGAATCCTGCCTAGACTATTCCGCCAGCAATTGCTTTACGGTAGCGAGATCGCCCTCAAGATCGGGAGTCATGCGCGCAGCTTGAAATCGCGCCGCGCGAGCCGCATCGGTTTGACCTTGAAGATCGAGAGCCTGGGCCAGCAGCAAGTAGTCGACCGGCGTCGCCCGAAGCTCGACTGCGCGGTTGTAATCCCTGGCGGCTTGAGAAATGTCTCCCATCTTTTGCGTCACCAATCCAAGCCCGCGATAGGCCATCGAGTTCGCGGGCTGCTCGATCAGTGTCGCCTCGAAGTCTTGCTTAGCGCTCTCAAATTGTTTCAGCGAGTAATGAGCATACCCGCTGTTGACGCGGGCCATCGCCACCAGGTACGGAATCTTCGTGAATCGAGAGACTTGCGCGTATCCCTCGAGCGCGGCCGGGTAATTGCCATGAATCTGCTCGTAGCCAGCGATATTGAGCGTAGCCAAAGGATCGTCGGGCCGCAGAAATTTTGCGCGCCGCAGGTGCGGCAGCGCTTCTTCCATTTTGCCCTGATCGATCAATGCTGTCGCCAGGCTATCTTCGGCAATGTAGTTGCCCTTGGTAATTGCCAGAGCATGCGTCCAGAGGG
>JBAVAA010000509.1:0-1840 GCA_049585515.1 Terriglobales bacterium
GCCATAGGCAGGACGTTTGCCCAGCCCAACAAACCATTTGAGCGTGGCCACAAGCTCCGCCAGGTCCTGCCGGTTGGGGACCATGCTGCCCGGACCGAGAATCAGCGAGCGCCACGAGGTGTGCTCCCTCTTCTTCAATTTGTACAGGTCCACCAAGTGGGTAGTGAAGACTCCAAACATCACGATCGCGGCACTGCGGTGAATATTGCCCGCACTTTCGAATCCGCCAAGCAGATGGGAAAGGATCGCGGCCCATTTCGTGTAGGAGAACTTCAAGGTCAAGCCGGTCGTCGCCAAAGTTATGAAGCTTACGATCATGCAGATGTGCAGGATTCGCTGCAGGCGCGTGAAGCGGACAAACTGACGCTCCGCAACTCTGCCCTTGGGCGTATTCGTATTTGGCATGGTCGTATTTGTTGCTGGCTGGATTTCCAAAACCTCGTCTTCAGGCATTGGAGTCCTCCTTGTCGACTGGTTTGCCCAGCTCCGAAGCAGCTTTCTCTTCCTCGTCCCGCAACTCGCGGCGCATCTGAAACGCGCGCGGCAGCCAGAGCAGCGTATGCACCCCGCCAACCACGAAGGTCACCAGCAGCAGCGAGGTCATGCCCCAGAACGTATAAAACAGGAATGGATACTTCCGCGGGTCGTGGTGGGTAGCGTGCGTCAGGTATCCAGCGAAGCGGCGGGTGGCGCCGGCATGGCACTTGCCGCAGGTGGCCGCGACGTTGGCGCGGCTCAGGTGCGAGCGCGGATCGGTTACCGCCAGCACATCGTGGGCGCCATGGCAGTCATAGCATTTGGCCGCCTTGGTATAGCCGAGGCGCGAGACCTTTCCGTGATAAGTCTCAAAATAGGTCTCGGCGATCTGCGAGTGGCAGCGGCCGCACGTGGTCATCACGGTCAGGCGGAAGCTGCTCTCATCCGTGCGGTGGATGGCATGAGCGGTGTGACAGTCGTTACAAACAGGCAGCGGCTTACTATATCCGCTCACGCGCTTGGAATGGATGCTGTTCTCGAACTGCTCCTCGATACCGTGATGGCATCGGCCGCACGTGGTCGGCACGTTGTTCGCGTTGACACTCGATGCCGGATCGGTGCGCGGGAGAATGCTGTGAGCCGTGTGACAACTGGTGCAGGTCGCGGTCACCGTCAGCCCATTCTTGAGTAATGTCCCGTGAATGCTTTCCGTATAGTTGGTAATGATTTCGTGTTGCGTCCCCGTGTAGCGCACAGCAGCCTTCTGCCCCTCGCGGTGGCAACGCGCACAAAGTCCGGGAACATTCACCGCAAAGGTCGGCGATTGCGGGTCCTGTTTCCCAAGAATTCCGTGGGTGCCATGGCATTCCTTGCAGGTCGGGGCATTCGGATCGCTCTTGCCGGTAAGTTGTCCGTGGATGCTGGCCATGTACTGCTTGCCGATTTCGTCGTGGCAAGAGGTGCAATCGACTCCGTGAGTAATGGTCTCGCACGGGCGCACGTGGGACGCGTTGACTTCGGAGTGGCACTGGCTGCATGCGATTTTGCTGTGCCGGGAATGGCTTACGTCGCTCACACTCACGTACATGGATTGCCCGTCGCGGGCGCGGCGCAACTTTTCGTTGGCATGGCAGCGCATGCAGTCTGCATTGGCCATGCCCAGGTCGTAGAAGACGTTTCTGATCTTATGAGGCTGATGGCAGTCGGGACAGGCGGGCAGGACGTTGGCTTGTTTTTCCCAAAGCTCTCCGCGGATAATCTTCCGATGGACGCTTTGAATTTGGGAGTGGCATTTCGTGCAGGTGGCGGCAATGTTCCGGCGATTGATGGATGAGGCCGGGTCGGTATGCGGCAAGATTGAGTG
>JBAVAA010000510.1:0-4556 GCA_049585515.1 Terriglobales bacterium
ATCATGCACCGTTGCAAGCAATATTTGATAATTCCGAATTTGTAACCGAACCGAATGGTGATTCCGGCCTGAATGGAGAGTACTTTGACAATCAGGAACTCGAGGGCAAACCAGCGCTAACTCGCACCGACAGACATATCGACTTCAGGTGGGGAGAGGGTAGTTACTCGGCAGATGGGCCTGTGGATCATTTTTCTGTCCGCTGGACAGGCTACTTCGTGCCACAGAAGACCGCGGATTACAACTTTTATTCGTCGGCGGACGACGGCGTTCGCCTCTATCTGGACGATCGCAAAGTTATCGACGACTGGTCGCGCCACAGTGAAACACTGGATACTTATACCACCCATCTGGAATCCGGCCACGCCTACAAGATACGGTTCGAATACTTCGAAGCTGTGGGTTCGGCAACTGCCGGATTCGGGGTGATCTCAGCCGAAGGATCCATTGGCCGAGAAACCAAAACGCTCGCAGCCAGTGCGGATGTTGCAATCGTGTGCGTTGGTTTCACTCCTTCACTGGAAATGGAAGGCGCTGACCGCACCTTCGCTCTTCCGAGCGGCCAGAATGAGCTTATTCGCCAGGTGGCCAGTGTCAACAAGAACACCATCGTTGTCATTACTGCAGGTGGCAACGTCGACATGACGCAATGGGTCGATGATGTCCCAGGGATTCTTCTCGCGTGGTATCCAGGACAAGAGGGAGGCAGGGCGCTGCCTGAGATCCTTTTCGGTGATTACAGCCCCTCCGGTAAACTACCTGTGTCTTTCGAACGTCGTTGGGAAGACAATGCGACCTTTCATAGTTATTACCCACGCGATAAGGGAAAGCGCGTCGAATACTCGGAGGGTATCTTTGTCGGTTACCGGCATTTTGATCGCTCCAATGTCAAGCCGCTGTTCCCTTTCGGCTACGGTCTTTCCTACACAACCTTCAAGTACAGCAATCTTGTCGTAACGCCACGCAATGGAAATCTAAGTGGGCCGGTTGTAGTTTCTTTCGACGTGACAAATTCAGGACGGCTGCCAGGGGCTGAAATCGCGGAGTTATATGTTGGTGACGCACACTCCAGTGTTCCTCGGCCAGTCAAGGAACTGAAGGGCTTTACCAAAGTCCGCCTGAATGCGGGCGACACGAAACGCGTTTCTCTGACGCTGGACCGTCGGGCGTTCTCGTATTTCGACGTGAAAAGGAAGGACTGGAATGCTGAGCCTGGCGATTTCGCAATTCTGATCGGCAGTTCGTCCGGAAAGATTGAATTGAAAGCTTTGTTTACTCTGAGCCGCTGAGTCAGGGCGACGAATAATAATTGATAATGAAGTACTCGCATTTCTCGCTTTTGCCACGTCCGATTCCTGGCCTATTTCTACTGGCAGTGTTGTGCGGACTAGTCTCCCCTTCAGGAGCAGATCCGCTTCTTCCGCATCTGCTTGCCGACCACATGGTTCTGCAACAAGACCGTCCGATTCACATATGGGGCAAAGCTGATCCGGAAGAACAAATCACGATCACGCTGGCAGACAAAACAGTTTCGGTGTTGCCGGATGCCAGCGGGAACTGGAGCGTTCGTCTTCCTGCCATGCACGCGGGGGGACCATTCACGATTGTAGTTCGTGGCAACAAGACCATTTTCATCAAAGATGTAATGATCGGAGAGGTCTGGGTCGCTTCCGGGCAATCGAACATGACCTTTGCCTTAAGCGATTCAGTGGGCGCGGCAGAGGAGATACCCAAGGCAGATTACCCGCAAATCCGTTTATTCGTGGTTCCCAAGAAGATTGCGCTGGAGGCGCAATCAGATACTCTTCCCGCTGCCTGGGAGATATGCTCTCCCGAAACCGCCAAGACGTTTTCCGCAGTAGCGTATTATTTTGCGCGCGATCTGCGGCGCAAGTTAAATGTACCGATCGGAATCATCGAGAGCGCATGGCCGGGAACGACGATCGAAGAGTGGATCGACTCTAAAACCTTGCAGGAAACGCCTGCACTCAAGTCGATCGCCGATCAGTGGGACGGCTCCTCTCCGGCAAAAGCCGCGGAAGCAATCGGACGGCGCTCTTTCAATCTACAGTTCGATGATTTTGAATTGATCCGTGATCCGTCCAGCCCGGGCACGCTTTTCAGCAACTTTGATGACGGCACCTCGCGGAATACGATGGGAGGAGAATGGTCCTATAGCTGGCAGGACGCGCCGAAGACTTCTTTTGACCTGGTTGCCCCAGGACGCGGTGGAGCGGGCTTTGCCGCGACGGTTGCGGGAAAGGTGGACGCCTCGGACGGTTCGCGGCTCACCGCGCACTTCAAAGCAGATCACTCTGCCGCGGACTTGAGTTCTTATGCAGGAATCCGTTTCTGGGTGCGAGGCGATGGCTCGTTTCGCGTGCGAACACTGCAACCAACGATCACTGACGTGGACGACTATGGCACAACCTTGTTCCAAGCATCTTCTGATTGGAAGCCGGTGGTCATCCTCTTTCGCGATCTTCGCCAGGAGGGCTGGGGCGTAACTGAAGATTTCACCGTGCAGTCGCTCACCGGCTTTGCCATCGAGAGCTTTCCCGGTTCAGACTATCCGCCGCGGCCGCCGTCTGGGCTCTATGGCGGCATGATTACCCCTCTGGAGCCATACTCTTTGCGTGGTGTGATCTGGTACCAGGGTGAAAGTAATGCCCTGGAAGCCTACCAATACAGAAAGTTGTTGCCAGCGCTGATCGAGAGTTGGCGCGGGTCGTGGAACCAGGGAGACTTCCCTTTTCTGATCGTGCAACTACCAAATCACGGTGCGATTCCTGAAAAACCTTCCGAGTCCGCTTGGGCGGAGTTGCGCGAAGCGCAGTTTCTAACCACGAAGCAGATTCCGAATACCGAAATCGCGGTCACGATCGACATCGGGGACCCAAAGAATGTTCATCCCCATCGCAAAGCAGAGGTTGGGCAGAGACTTGCCCTGTTGGCTCTCGGGACAACTTACAAGAAGCCGATTGTCTATTCTGGGCCCCTCTACCAATCGATGACAGTCGAAAGAAACAAAATCAGAATTCGATTTAAGAATACCGGTAGCGGGATGGAAGCACGTGGCGGCGGGCCGTTGATCGGTTTCGCAATCGCCGGCGCAGATCAGGACTTCCGCTGGGCGGAGGCAGCGATTGACGGAGTCTCAGTTGTAGTCTCCAGCCCGGAGGTGCTGAAGCCAGTAGCGGTCCGCTACGCGTGGGGTGACAGCCCGCGTTGCAATCTGTTTAACAAGGATGGATTGCCAGCGTCTCCTTTTCGGACGGATAGCTGGCCGGGGATCACGCTCAAAGCTGGTAAGTAGGACTGGTCAACCCGTAATCGCGCGGCCGTCACCTGCACACCTCCCTCGATTGCCAGACAAGGCGATTATCTTGGTGGTGGTTTGTGTTGCGGCGCGCTTGGAGGACCGTCTGGTCCGGGATCTCATAGCGTGAATATCGTTCCACGCTTCTCGACTTCCTGGTGTTCGAGTCGGGTCGCTTTCTCTAGTTCCTGCTCCGATTCTGCCTTGCGGCCCATCCGCGAATGGGTGAGGCAGAGGTAATAATGCGCTACGCGAAGCGACGGCACTTTTGGTAGCGCCTCTAGCCGCCGAGACGGCGCTACAAAATCAAGAGCAATCGCCTTACCTTCGTAACTCTTCGCTGTTACGCTGCAGAATTAGAATGCTCATAAGTTGCGGCATTGCGGTCGGAGCATGGCATGAATCAGCCTGCAGTCCAACAAATCGCCCAGAACAGCCCCGTGGCTCTTCCGACCGAGATCCGTCGAGTCGAAGGCCGCGAGTGGTGGCTGTGGGGCTTTGCCATCGTAATAACGCTGGCTTTGACTTTGGGTATCATCTCGTTCACGTTTCCCTGGTTCAGCCGGCAATCGGACGCTGCTTATTGGTTCGGTCTGAGGGAATGGGTACGTGGATTGGCGGCTTTGGTATTGCTTTTCGACATATACGCGATCTACCAGCATCTGCAACTCCAACGCATTCGGCGTCAACTGGCGGAGCAACACGCCCTTCGCCACGCGGAAGAAAAGTACCGGGCTATTTTCGAAGATGCTGTGATTGGAATTTTTCAGGTCACGCCTGAAGGGCGTCCTCTCAGCATCAACCGCGCATTGGCGCATATGCACGGCTACGATTCTCCGGAACAGCTGTTGGCCGAGGTTTCGAACGTGGCACGCCAGCTGTTTGTCGATCCTGGCCGGATGGGCGAACTGGCACGCGCTCTCGATGAAAATGACGTGGTGCGCGCCGCCGAAGTGGAAGTCTACCGCCGAGACCGCACGAAAAAGTGGCTGTTGATGAATCTGCGAGCGGTACGAGACGACGATGGCCAGGTCGCGCTCCACGAGGGAACAGTGGAGGACATCACGGACCGCAAAATCGCCGAGGAACGGGTGCAATATCTCGCCTACTACGATGCCCTCACCGGACTGCCGAATCGGACTCTGTTGTACGATCGATTATCAAAAGCGCTCGCCGGTGCTCGGCGTCAAAAGGACAAAGTCGCCCTTCTGTTCCTCGATCTCGACCGGTTCAAGAA
>JBAVAA010000511.1:0-6450 GCA_049585515.1 Terriglobales bacterium
GAGCACATCTAACCCCTTATTCCTGAATACTTTGCATTTAAGTCCTTATTCTCGAATACTTTAGCGAAAAATAGGGGGGGGAGGGGTACCCAGCCAAACAACCAACGCCGAACACCCGCGTTTGCGCTACAGCGTCCGCTTAAACAACGGCACCGCCAACGCCAGCGTCACCGCCGCAAAAATGCTCAGATAAACCATGTCCGGAACAATCGCCCCCAGCCCCGTTTCCTTCAGCAACAGCGACTTGAATCCATGCACCGCGTACGTGAATGGATCCACCCTGGCAATCGCCCGCAGCCACGCCGGGAACGCTTCCACCGGATAGATCGCTCCGCTGGGAAAAAACAGCAGCGTATTAAGAATTCCGAACATTGCCCGTGGCACCAGCGGATCTTCAACCCGAGCCATCAACAGGAACATCATCGAGTTAAACGCCAGCGAGGTCAGTACGATCATTATCAGCAACCCCACTATCGATTGCACATGGAAGATCGTCCCCACCCCCGCTATTAACGACCCGACCACCGTGATCACCACTCCGGTCATTACCGCCTTGATCGCTCCCGCTCCGTTCAATCCAAACACCAGCTCGGCCTTGGTAATCGGAGTGACCAGATATCCTTCATGCACGCCCCGCGCCTTGTCGTCGATATAGAGCATTCCTCCACCGATCATCACCGAGACAAACATCGCCAGCGAGATCGATCCCGGCAGCAGAAACTTCATGTACTCGATATACGGATAGAGCTCCACCACCTGCAAAGCGGTCTGCTGCAACAGGCGAGGCGATACGTCCGGCTGGTTCAACGCATCGGTGATCGACGTCATCTCGTCTTCGAGAGTTGAGCTCATGAAGTTGTCGCTGTTATCGACAATCAGCGCAATCCGCGGATGATTTTTTTCGTACACCATCTTCGAATACTGCGCCGGAATGATCACCGCGCCCTGAATTTTGCCGTTGCGCACGTCCTCCCGCGCATGCACTTCGTTGTCATATGGGACAGCGATAAACGTCCGCATGTTCGCGCGCACCGCGTCAAAGGCTTCCTTGATGCGGATCGCCTGCGTTCCATGGTCCTCATCGACAATACACATGCGGGCGTCGCGGATTTTTCCTCCAAACGCATTTCCCAGGACGATCAACTGCACCAGCGGCATCACCATCGATACCATCATCAGCGTCGGCGAGCGGAAAAACTTGCGCATCTCGCGCTCGATAATTGCCATCATCCGGTTCATGGCTGCAACCCCGGTCTCTGCGGCATCTGGTATCCGTATGCCTTCACAAGTTCGTCGCGCAACTGACGCCCCGTGTAGTGGACAAATACATCGTCAAGCGTCGTGTTCTGAACGGTCAGCGTCTTCAGCCCCACTTTCAATACCACGGCCATTTCCACCAGATCGGTAGTCGTGCCCGAGCCATTCGACGTCAGCACGCGAAACATTCCGCCGCTCTGGTTCTGCACCGAAGTCACTCCCGGCAATGCGCGCAGCCTCTCTTCCCAGTCGTCCGGTGGATGCTCAAAATGCGCCTCAATCACGTTCGATCCCGGCACGCTGGCCTTCAACGCCTCCGGAGTATCGAGCGCCACCAGCTTCCCGTGGTCCACAATCGCAATCCGGTTGCACAGCCGGTCCGCTTCATCCATATAGTGCGTAGTGATCAGGATGGTCAGCTGGCGCTTCGCCTTGATGTTGGTCAGCATCTCCCACACGGCCACACGCGACACGGGATCGAGTCCAGTAGTCGGCTCGTCGAGGAAAAAAATCTTCGGACTATGCACCAGCCCGCGCGCAATCTCCAGCCGCCGGCGCATGCCGCCGGATAAAGTCTTAGTCTGCGCGTCGCGCCACTTAGTAAGGTCAACCGTCTCGAGTAACTCGGCAATCGCTTCCTTGCGCCGCTTGGTGGGAACGTCATATAACTTGGCGTAGATATTCAGATTCTCTTCCACCGTCAAATCCAGGTCGCTGGTCAAAGCCTGTGGGATCACTCCAATCGTCCGCCGCACCGCTTCCGGATCCGAAGCCACATCGTGTCCAGCCACCCGCGCCGACCCGGCCGAGATCGGAATCAGTGTGGTCATCATCCGAATCAAAGTAGACTTCCCCGCCCCATTCGGCCCCAGCAGCCCGAAGATCTCCCCCTCTTTGACCGTAAACGAGACGTCATCCACGGCCGTAAATTCCCCATACCGTTTAACGATGTGATCGACCTCAATAGAATTAGGAGCGTCCGCCGCGACTTCGGGCCGCAGGCTTAGCTCCGACGCCGCGACGCTAGCGCCGTTCGTGGTATCCGGGTTGGCCTGGTTCACTTCCTCACTCATGGCTAGCTTCCCTTCAACTGTTGCGGAGAAATCAGCACCTCCGCTGTCATCCCCGGAACATAGGCGCCCTTGGGATTGTCCAACCGTACTTTCAAAGCGATGGTTCGAATATCCCGCTTGCGGCGTCCTACATCCCGTTGCGTGGCAAAATCCGCCTCCGCCGCTTTGTAGAAGACTTTTCCGGGAATCACTGTGCCTCCGGGCAACCGCACCCGCAGAGTGTCGCCAATCCCAATATGATCGGCGTCGGTCTCCGGAATCGCCGCGAACACCCAGGTGTCGCTGAAGTCGACCACGGTCACGATCGCTTGGCCCGCATTCACGACCTCGCCTTCGCGCGCCGCCCGCACCAGGACTGTTCCGGTCACCGGTGAATAAATCTTTGTGTATCCGAGGCGGACTTCCGCTTCTTTCAACTGCGCGGTCGCGTTCTCCACCTGCGCTCGCGTCGATTCCACCGTGCTCTGTGCCGCTGTCGCCTGGTTCGTCCGCGCAATCGCGGAATTCAGATCGGCCTGCGCGGCCGTCACCTGGTCCTTCAGCGACTGCACACTCGCTTCCTGCGCCTTCAAATTCATCTCCGCCTGCACACGGTCCTGATCCGAGGCCACGCCCGCCTGCGCTAATCCAATCGTTCGCCGGCTGTCGCTCTCCACCCGCGTCAACATCGCCTCCGCCTGCGCCAGTTGCGCGCGCGCCGATTGCAGCTTCGCCTGCGTGTTCGAGACATCGCTCGATGTCGAACCCTTCGTCGACTGCCGCGTATACTCGTTCGCGCTCATCTGCGACCGCATGCTCGAAATCGTTGCGGCCGATGCCCGCTCCTCCGCTTCCAGCTCCGATGGATCCAACAGCGCAATCAAGTCCCCCTGCTTCACTTGCGTCCCTTCCTCTACCAGTAGCTTCTGAATTCGCCCTTGAATCTGCGGACTCACCACGATCTGGTTAGCATCGACCGTACCCACCAAGACCAGATCCTTGCCGCGAGGAGTAGAAAAAAAGTAGTAAGCCGAAGCAATCGCAAGAATGACCGCCAGGATAATCAGAAATTTATTTCGAGCACTCATAGAAAATCTCCAAGTGGCGAGCTCTCGGCTCTCAGTTCTCGGTTACTAAGAGTTCTATCGAGAGCTAACCAACAAACAGCGCGGCCGAAATGAAATCCAGCACAAACGCCCGGCGCTCGCGTATCCGCTGCTCTGACAGTGGATCGACCCTCAATAGCGTCTTCATCACCGGCGCCGCGGCAAAATAAAACACAATCACGGCCGCTACCGACGGCAAGAAATCCATCGGATTTACCGGGCGAAATTCCCCTGCCGCAATCCCCTCCCGCAGCACTTCAACCAGTTTCGCGAAAATCGGTCGGAAATATCGCCTCGCTACCCGCCGCATAGGCGCGCTGCCCTTGCCGCCGGAGCGCATCCACTCCGCCTGCACCACCCGTGGAAACCGTGGATTGGCCGCGATGTAATCGAAATATGTCCCCAGATATTCCAACATTTTCTGACGCGGAGGCTGCTGGCTATCGAGCACTGGCATCACCCGATGCTGCAATCCTCCGAACACATGATCGAGCACTGCTTCGTACAACGCGTCTTTGTCCTTAAAGTAGTAGTAAAGGAGCGCCTTGTTGACGTGCGCCGCCCCCGCGATCGCATCCGTCCGGGCGCCCGCAATCCCAAGCTCGGCAAACTCCGCCACGGCAGCCTTCAGGATCGAGGCACGGCTCTGCTCGGGACGGCCGCGTGTTCCCAAACGAGGCCCGCTCGCGTGGGGGCTAGTGCGGGTGCGGGCGGCTCGCCGGATCGGCTTGGCGGAAGTCTTCATATAATTAACCAGTTAGTTAGATTGTAAGTTAACCTATGCTCAAAAAGCAAGCCCCGAACCTGACGCAGGAAAGCGGCCAACAGTGGTCAGGGACTGAGTGGGGCGGATGATTTTAGAGTGCACAGCAGGTTACCACTGCGGTAACTGTTTGGTTTTGAGTAGGCCTTAGCCGGCGAGCGCGCGGTTCACGGAAAGAAGTACTTTTTTTGCGCAAGCGATGAAGCCGTGCTCTTGCCGTTCTTGCTCGAACATCGTTGAGGGTGGTCCCCTACGGGCAAGCCCCGTCTCTACACATGAGTCGCGCGCTAAAACTTTATCGCGACCCGCCAGCGATTGACGGCACCAGCAGTACCTCATCGCCGTCCTGGAACGAATAGGCCGCGCCTCCGATGAAGCGAATATCCTCTTCATTCACGTAGATATTCAAGAAACGCCGCGTCTCTCCCGCTTCGTCTCGCAAATGCGGCTTCAAATTGGGGAACTGCGAATCGAGGTGCGAGAACAAATCGCTGAGGTTAGCCGCCGAGCAAACAACCTTCGGCGTGCCAGAAGTAAGCCGCCGCAAAGCGGTAGGAATTTCAACCGTGATGCTCATGAAAAAACCTCCAAAGTATGAAGAGTAACGAAATTTCAACAGTCGTCAGTCGCCGGTCGTTGGTCGTTAGCAACCCGACGATGAGCAAACCGCCGCAACCTGCTTGCCCCCGCGAAGGACTGACGACCAACGACTGAAGTCAGCGCCCAACAACCGCCGCATCCGCAACCGCCGCCGGCAACGCGGCCACTTTCGACGCCAGATACGCTTCGAACTCGGCAAGCTTCGGAGCGATCGGAGTTTCGGCTTGATATTTATCTGCCAGCACGTCGGTAGTCTTGAGTCCGTTGCCCGTAATGCAGAGCACCGTCGTTTCATCGGGCAGAATGCGGTCCTGCTGAATCAGCTTGCGCGCCGTTCCAACCGTGACGCCGCCCGCGGTCTCGGTGAAGATGCCCTCGGTCTCCGCCAGCAACTGGATGCCACTGACAACCTCAGGATCGGAAACGTCTTCCGACCATCCACCGCTCTTGGTGATAGCCCTCAACGCGTAGATTCCGTCGGCGGGATTGCCGATTGCCAGCGAGCGCGCAATCGTCTTCGGACGCTGCGGTTCAATCTCATTGCTGTACTGCTTGATGGCTGTCGAAATCGGCGAGCACCCTGTGGCTTGCGCGCCGAAAAACTTCACCGGTTTCGGATCTACCAGCTTCAGCAGAATCAGCTCATCGAACGCCTTCTTGATCTTTGTGATCAGTGATCCGCCGGCCATCGGTACTACGATGTTGTCGGGCAAGCGCCAGCCCAGTTGCTCGGCGATTTCATAGCCCACTGTCTTCGAGCCTTCGGAGTAGTACGGGCGCAGATTGACGTTCACGAATCCCCACTGATGTTCGTCGGCGATTTGCGAGCACAGTCGATTGACATGGTCGTAGCTGCCATTGATGCGCACCAGCTCCGCGCCAAACACTTGCGTTCCGAGAATTTTGGCGGACTCCAGATCCGAAGGGATGAAAATCCAAGCCTTCAAACCTTCGCGTGCCGCTTGCGCTGCGACCGCATTTGCAAGATTTCCGGTCGAGGAGCAAGCAACGGTATCGAATCCGAAGGTTCGAGCATTCGCCAGCGCGACCGCGACGACCCGGTCTTTAAAGCTCAAGGTGGGCAGGCAAACCGCGTCATTCTTGACCAGCAATCGCCGCGATCCGATCTTTTCGCCCAGCCGCGGAGCGCTTACCAGCGGCGTGAATCCCACTGGCAGCGATGGCTGATATCCCGCCGGCAGCGGCAGCAGTTCGCGATAGCGCCAGATGTTCGGCGCGCGCGAGGCGAACAAGTCTCGGGAAACGATAGAGCGGAGTGAATCGTAATCGTAGGTAACTTCGAGAGGAGAGAAACAGTCTTCGCAATAACTGCGTGGCTGGCTTTCCCAGGTCTTGCCGCATTCGCGGCAGCGGAGCAGGTGGGTGCTCGTCTCCATCTTGCAACTTCTTTCCGTGACTGCGGGACGAGCCGGGAAAATATTCCCCAGTTAATGCAAAACCCCTTTCCCGAATGGGAAAAGAGGCTCGGGATACGCGAACAACAAATCGCTATCACCCCGAATCTCATGGTCCCCGTTACCGGGCGAGAGTTGGCACCTGACAGTCGGGATATATGATCCCAATCCGGTTGCCGTGGCGTCCCAGGGCTCGTCCCTCAGCCACTCTGCATGAAATTCCGATTTGCTCAATGAAGAGCAAACTTGGATAAAAT
>JBAVAA010000512.1:0-4557 GCA_049585515.1 Terriglobales bacterium
CACTTTCATCCTGACTTTATCGTGCTCGACTTTTACATGCCGAACATGGATGGCATTGAGGCGGCACGAGTGCTGAAACACCTGATTCCGACGGCCTCCATCGTGATGCTGACCGCATTCAAAGACCGGGTTCTTGACGAGCAGGCTTACAAGGCCGGTGTCAGTTTGATTTTATCCAAGGCTGACACGGCCAAGATCCTCGATTTTGCCCGTATTTTGCTCAGGCCCGACGTTCCTCACCTGCAGCCAAGCGGGAATACAGTGCACTGATGTGTATCTGGCCCGGTGGGCGCAAGAGAAACCAGCCGCCAGCTTGTGCTGACGGCTGAATCCTGGGCCGAGCTACACGTTCTTTGAAACCCGCTTTAAAATCCCGCGGTTGCATTTGGGTGTCCGCCGCGCAACACAGTCCGCACACCTCGTTGGCTATTCAGGCGAGTGGTCGTGGTCCAGTCCACTTCGTCCGTGCTGATTACACCGCTGCCGCCACTGGCCAGTTCGTAGCTGATGCGGCCATCCTGATAGGTGTAATCGCCCACCTCCAGAACCATGCCGGACTTCAGCACGAAAACCGGTACGCCGGGAGCGGCGCTGCCGGGCGCACCTTTGGTGACGTAGCTGGCGTAGACGAACTGAGGATTTTGCTCAGCCATCGGCTGCTCGCTGGGCGTGACCGTTACCCTGCGCACCGCCAGTTGAGGAATCGCGCTGTCCCCTTGCTGAACGCCGGCACCTCGATAAGTGCTCGGATATGAGTTGCTCTGGTACGCGGCGCCTTGGTATGAGGCTCCCTGATATGACGCTCCCTGGTAGTAGGAGTCGTTCTCCATGCGGGGACGGCCGAAGAAATGCCAATCGGGGCCGTTGGTGGCGGAGACCTGCGGGATCTGCACGTCATCCATCAGGCGCAGTTCCAGCATGCTCTCGCCCTTGAGCGTGGGACGCGGTCCGCGCGCCGGAAGCATGATGATCTTCCACGGCCAGAGCGGCGGAATCATCCATTCGACGATGTCGCGCTTGGCGTGCCCCTTGCCATCGATGGCGCCTGTTTTATCGACCTTGTAGCCGCGCGTGGCGATCACTTTGGCGTCGAGCGGCATGTCGCCGTTGGGCAGTCCAATGCGATCGAAGACCAGCTTCATGTTGCCCTTGCCCCAGAAATGGCCGGGATCATGCGCCGATTCGAGATGTCCGACAAGATAGGCGCCGCGCGGAAAGGTCTGCTGTCCGAATTCGGTCACGGAGTGCAGATGACAGAGCACTGGATCGCCGATAGCAACGGTCGCCGAAGAAAAGTTCGGCTCGTTCATTGTGCATTTCAAAAGAGTGCCCGCGGGCAGGACGGCTTCCCGCGCGCTGGCACTCACGGATAGGCTAAGAACAGTTACTGCAAGGAGGGACACTGCTAGAACTGAATACGAGCTGGACTTCATGACGCACTCCGTCTCACGCCCCAGGAATTTTGCTTCCAAACTACTGCGTTGAGCCAGCCCCGATTGATGGAGTTTTACATAAGTTGACATGGACGTCAATTGAGGCGCGACAGAAAAGATCTTTTTGGTCTACAGAGACCGATGTGCTCGTTCTCAGGGATAGTTTCATTTAGGGTTGTGTGACCCCCCGACTTGCCGCAAAATATTCACAAATAATGACTTACTTGTAAATATTCCAAAATAAGGAGCTGCGGGTTGTTCCCTACCGTACCCGTGCGAGTGTCTTGACAACTGGATGCTCCCCAGCGGGGTTGTGTTGCACTTGGTGGGGCGAGAGTGATGCCCCTTTTACAATGACAGAGAACCTCTATAACCCAAGCGACGCTTGGGTTATAATACAAGTGTGGGTTCTGTTAGGTTCGACGGCATTCTTTTCGTCGCCTTTTCGAACGATCATTTGCCACCTCACGTCCATGCCTTCGTTAGTGAGACTGCGGTGATCGTTGACCTTCGGCAAGATGTAGGCATCGCACTCGCGAGCCGGAAAGATGCGGTCCAGCCGACAAATACGAAGCGGTCGGACGTAAGGAAGGTTTTGAATTCCGCAGCCCTGCACTTTGAAGAACTCGTAGCTTTATGGGAGGAAGTTCATGGCAAGATATAAGACCGCCCGACATCGGATTGTTACTACCGATGCCGAGATCGATCGGGCAATCGAGCGCGCCAAGGCCGTACGCAGAGGGCCGCTTGTCAGCGCGGTCGAATACAGGCCGGGACCGGGATTGGACCTGCTCATCCTTAAATTGAATGATGGCAGCCGACGCGCGATTCCTCGCGAAGACCTGCAAGGGCTGCAGTCCGCCACCAAGGATCAGCTTGCGCGGGTGGAAATTCTCGGGGGAGGCACCGGGCTGCATTGGCCGGACCTCGATGCCGACCTGTATGTTCCAGGGTTGCTGCGGGGGATTTACGGGTCGAAGAAATGGATGACGGAGATTGGGAGCAGAGGAGGGGCTGTCAAGAGCGTCGCCAAGAAGACGGCTGCGCGGGCGAATGGGAAGAAGGGCGGGCGGCCACGGCGGAAGGAAGTTGCGGCGGGGGATTAGGAAGTTGCACTTGATCATCGCGCGTCAGGCCTACGCTAAGGTTGCCACGATACCCTGCGCTGTGATGCCATCCGCGGTTCCTTCGCTGTTCTCTCCTGGTTCGACTCGCCAAGTCATACGATTTCTGTAGCCGCCTTCGGTGCTGAACCGCAGGACTCGGCATATCTTGTTTGCTGGATTATCAACAATAGCTACGTGATCGACCTTGGAGGGTATTAGGGTGACAGCGCAAAATCTCCCCATGTAAGGCCGACCCTTCACGTGGTCGCAATCTTCATACTCCTTCCCGCAGATTGAACATACTTGCTGGCTGACGATCATGCCAGTACTCAAGAACACCTGTGGAGGAAAGACAAGATGTTCGATTGCATCGAGCCGCTGGATATGGTGATTAAGATGCCCAAACCCTTGATGCGCTCTCAGAGCGCCCGACATGCCATCTTGCGCAGCGACTAGCGCATCCCACGCTTCGTCAGGTCGCCCCTCCATGAGCAGAAGCCACATCTTGATCTCAGCCATCAGCGCGCTTGCCATACACTCGCAACCCAGAAGGAGGTTGGCGTAATCCTCGTCGTCGCGGGCAATTGCCAATTTCTTTTCGGCGCTGATTCGGGCGAGTTCGTTCTCGAGTTTATTGCGCGCTTCTTTCTGTAGCTCGCTGTCACGGGTAATGCAGATGAATACCTCGCACTCCCCTACTAACTTGTTAAACTCTTTCACGAACGGAGAGTCGGAATAGTCCATTTGGCGACCTCACGGATTGCGTCGGGCAGTTCGCTCATCCCTGCGATAGGACCGCGGTACGAGACTCGCAAATACGTCTCATTTTTCTTTTTCTCTAAGACGATATCAAGTTTCACTTCGCGTGCGCCACTCGTGCCCTTGAAAAAGTCGGTGGCGTAGTTAGCCAGAACGCCAAGAGCTACTGACACGACCGCTGGATTCTGGGAATACAGCGACGCCGTTACGAAGAGAGTCGGCGCAACCCACTCGTATTGCTTGTTTTTGATGTAGGGCGGACGCTGGCTGCGGTCTACGATGTCGTCGACAGGAAGACCCTCAGCCAAAAACAGTTTCTTTATTGTCGCCGTCTCCGATGCTTGTAGGAGATCCGCTATTGATGGCGCTGATTCGAAATTGACCGGCAATAGTGCCAGTCCCCGTTGAGGATACAGGCAACCTAGGTCAGCCATCTTTGTTACGACGTTGACGTACTCGGTGATGTTCGCTGTCATGGCACGCCCCTCGGGTGACACGAAATGTCGATCGTGAACTCTCCCCTCGCGTCGAGTTTAAATCATTGGGGGCAGCACAGGTTGGCAGTGGTCGGTGTCCACTATGGCCGCTGCGATGGTCCAGCACCCGTCTACAGTCGTGGACAAAACAAAAGCCGCCAGCTTTCGCTGACGGCCTTTTCTGAGAACTGAGAACCGAGAACTGAGAACTAGCTTTCGTACAACAGCACACCCTCAGTCTTCTCCGCATCCACTGGACGGTAGTACAGCTTGTTGTCTTCCAAAAAGACCTCGATGAACGCTGGCCGTGTCGTGATCGTGCCCTGGATCAGAGCCTCCGACAGCGGGTCTTCGATGTACTTCTGTAGGGCGCGGCGCAATGGACGCGCTCCGTAGCTGCGGTCGGTCAGGGTCTGATTCAGGATCCACTTCTTGGCCTCGTCGGCCACGCTTACGGTGATCGAACGCTGGGCCAGGTTCTGGTTCAATTGGCTGACCATGAGTTCGAGAATCTGGATCAGGTCGTTTTCGCTGAGCGCCAGGAAGAGGATGATCTCGTCCACGCGGTTCAGGAATTCGGGATTGAAGGTGCGCTTGACTTCGCCTTTGACCAGTTCTTCGACCTTGGCCGATACCATGTCGTCCTGCGAGTGCTGGAAGCCGAGGCCCTCGCGCTTCATGAGGTGCCTTGCTCCTATGTTCGAGGTCATGATGATGATGGTGTTATTGAAATCGACGGTGTTGCCGAGGCCGTCGGTCAACTGGCCGTCTTCAAACACCTGC
>JBAVAA010000513.1:0-2740 GCA_049585515.1 Terriglobales bacterium
GTCTTCATCATGAAGACGATCATGCTGACGACGAAAACGGCCGCGGCCAGCATGATCCAGCCTTCGAAGATGTCCTGGTTCCAATTGAGGCGCGAGAGCACGATCGCAATGCCAATGGATCCCGCAAAAGCTGCGGCCAGCGCCGCATAGACCGATTTGCGCAAATCGTTGCGCCCAATCTTAGCCAGATATGCCAGAGTGATCCCGACGATAAGCGCAGCCTCGACGCCTTCGCGGAGCGTGATGATGAATGCCTGGAGCATGAAGTTAGGTTCAGCTTTCTAATTGAAATTGAATTTCAATTTCAATATGAATAGGATACGGTTTCGAGCCAAGACGGTCAACGCGGGCAATCACAGACGGCTGTGATTTGCATCACATGGGGAAGGGGAGCATTGAATGGCTCGGCCGGGTAGCCCACCCTTCTCCGCTATGTTCTGCTTTCCCACAACGAAACGTGCGTGTGCCATGGGGAGCATGGGCCACCCGGCAGTTCTTTGGGCTTGGATATCGGCAGGCGGTTATGATAGGTTACATGTAACCAGGGTGGCAAAGTCCAAATGAGCCCACGAATGCAAGCCAAATCGTCACGAGACAAGGTGCAAGCACATCGCAAGCGTTTGCGCCAACAGGGGCTGCGCCCAATTCAAATTTGGGTCCCGGATATGCGCTCGCCTGCATTCGTTACCGAGGCGCACAAGCAGTCCCTCGCGGTTGCCAAGAGCGCCCATGCCAGGCGAGACCAGGAGTTTATCGATGCGATCTCGGATTGGGGCGGAGATTGAGAGGAGTGTGAAGCGCGGTGAGATCTGGACCGTCGCGGGCGGCAAGGATTATGCCGCAAAGCCTCGTCCGGTTGTGATTCTGCAAGACGACCGTTTCGACAAAACGGAGTCGATTACGATATGCGCGTTCACGACCGATCCAACCGATGCTCCTTTATTTCGGCTGCCGGTCGAGCCCAACGAGAGTAACGGGCTGCGCGCTGTTTGCCGGCTGATGGTGGATAAGATCACCACCGTTCCCAAGGCAAGGATCGGCGCGCGCGTCGGCCGCCTGGCTGACGAGGATGTTGTAAGACTGAATCGTGCAGTTCTGGTGTTTTTGGGGATTGCGGCTCCGAGCGAAAAAGAGCGGCTGAAATCTTAGGAACGCCGGGTGCATAATGTCGGTTGGGTGATCAGGTGAGCCGGACCACAAAGGATTCAAGAAAAGCCACGAACAGAGTTCTCGAAATCGTCAGAACAGACGACGGCACATTCGACCTGTTGATAAACGGCAAACTCGACAGGGGACGTATACCGGAAGACGGGCTAAACGAGCAGCTTTGTGTCCGCTTCGGATTTTGCGGGGAAGAGTACGACTCGATTCTGCGCGAGTTAGCCGAAAACTCCAGAAAGAAGCTCTTCTTCTGACTCCTTTTGACTGTAATCCCCTCGATTACACTCATTGGCACCAAAGTCTCTTCAGTTAGTTAGATGATCTGTAGAAACTTCTTCGCCTGAACAACCTCAGGGAAGTTGTTTTCTTCCGCCATGAACTCCTTCGAATGCACGCACCTTCTGCTCCCCCGCAGTTTAACCGGATGCTTCAAATGCAGCATCTCGTGGTAAAGAATGTATTCGACCGCATAGCGCGGCACCCGCGGATGATCGAAGACGCGGCTGATCACGATGGCATTGTGCGCCGGATCATAATGGCCAAGGCTGCTGCGGGCGTGGTTCCGGCTCCACGTAAGTTGCGGACGCCCCATGAGCCCGTGAAAGAAGCGGCGATTGAGGTCGTCGAAGATTTCTTCCAGATGGTAATAGTGGCCGCGGGCAGAACGAATGTGCTTGCGCCCGCGCATCTGACGAACGAGCCGCGCCTTCGCGGCGACATCATGGCTCGCGATATAGCGTCGATAACGGGCGCTGTGGCCACGGTCGATGGGCTTGCGATAAAGCTTAGCGAGCAAAATATGGGCTATCGAGTGCAGCACTATTTCAGGAGCGCCTTCAAGCAGATCCGAGATCCGGACGTACAGCTCTCCTTGGCGCAGCCGGATCGTGTTGTTAATAGACACAAACGGGTAGAAGCGAGCGTGCAAAGGCGGCGCGGACGTATTCGGACGCAGTTCGCGATAGGCTTCGTCAAAGATTTGCGCGAGCTTTGCAGACACCTTGAAGGAAGATTAGCACGATGCAATAGCGCAGTTGTTTGGATTGCGGCGGCCTTCCCACAAAGAGAAGGTTTTGCCAAGCGGTTGTTTTTCTCCGTGGCTCCGTGACTCCGTGGTGAAAAACAAACTTAGCAATCTTCCTTGACACCACAAGCCTATCTTCTTACTGTTGCTCAAATACTGTTGCTAACCACCCATGAACATCATCAAAGCCACCAAAAAGTATGAAGATTGGCTGGGCCATCACATTCGCATCGTCGAGCGCGATTTGCAGTTCAAACATGAACAGATGGCGGCCGCCCTCTTTCCCTTCTTCCGCGCGACCTTCTATCGCTGGCTGCAGGTCTGGCCGGAGGAATGTACGGGACTCGACCGCGTTCCGAACATTCTGTCGGTGGGCGATCTGCATATCGAAAACTTCGGCACCTGGCGAGACACCGATGGACGGCTGGTGTGGGGCGTCAACGATTTCGATGAAGCAAGTTTGTTTCCCTACACCATGGACCTGGTGCGGCTGGCCGCCAGCGCATTGCTCGCCGCTCGCGAAAAGAGCTTCGCGTTGAAGCCGAAAGAGGCAGC
>JBAVAA010000514.1:0-7353 GCA_049585515.1 Terriglobales bacterium
CCGGAAAAAATTGTTCTCGCCTACTCTGGCGGCCTCGATACTTCCATCATCATTCCATGGCTCAAGGAAAACTATGCTTACGAAGTGATTGCTATGGTCGCGGACGTAGGTCAGGGAGATGATGTCGAGGCCGTGGTTAACAAGGCGTATAAGACCGGCGCCAGCAAGGTAGTAGTCGAGGATCTGCGCGAAGAGTTCCTGACCGGCTATGTCTGGCCTGCGCTGAAAGCGGGCGCCGTTTACGAGAATAAGTATCTTCTCGGAACATCGCTAGCGCGTCCCGTGATCGCGAAACATCAGGTCGAAGTCGCGTTGTGCGAGGGAGCAACGGCTGTTAGCCACGGATGCACTGGCAAAGGCAACGACCAGGTCCGCTTTGAAATGGCTTATCAGGCGCTCGCTCCTGAACTGAAAGTGGTGGCGCCGTGGCGCGAGTGGGAGCTGAAATCGCGTGAGGATTGCCTCGATTACGCCGAGAAGCGCGGCATTTCCGTGACTGCCAGCCGCGAAAAAATCCACAGCCGAGACCGCAACATATGGCACCTGAGCCACGAAGGTGGAGAACTCGAGGACGCCGGCAACGCCCCGTTCGCCAGTACATGGCAGATGACGAAGTCGCCGCCAGAGGCTCCGGACAAACAAGAGCAGGTCGAAATTGGTTTCGAAAACGGAGCGCCCGTCTCGGTCGGCGGCCAGTCTCTCGATCCCGTATCGCTGGTCGAACTGCTGAATGAAATCGGCGGACGCAATGCCGTCGGACGCATCGACCTCGTCGAGAATCGTTTCGTAGGCATCAAATCGCGCGGCTGCTACGAAACGCCGGGAGGCACGTTGCTGCTCGCCGCCCATGGCGAACTCGAAGCCCTTTGCCTCGATCGCGATCTGCTGCACTTCAAGCAGCACGTCGCGCTCAAATATGCCGAGCTGGTTTACTTCGGTCTATGGTTTACGCCGCTGCGCGAAGCGCTCGACGCCTTCGTCGAAACCACGCAGCGGAATCTGACGGGCTCAGTCACTCTGTCGCTGTATAAAGGGAACGTCAACATCGTGAGCCGCAAGTCCGATTACTCGCTCTATCGCACCGATCTTTCGTCCTTCACCATGGGCGCAAGCTACGATCAGAAAGACGCCGAAGGCTTCATCCGCATTTTGGGATTGCCCTCGCGTTGCCGCGCCCAGACACAGCGGGGTCGCAAGGCCGAGGGCACGTTGCAGGAGTTGTCAAAGTAGGTGCAGCTACGATTCGCGTAGCGGCTCTCCTGCAAGCGGCATTCAGAGCGTGTTCTTAAGCGCGGGAATCGTATCAGGGCACGCCTTCAGGCGTGCCGCAAGCATTCAGAGTAATTGCGCCTTTAGGCGTCGGCTTTCCGATGCTAGCAAGACCCAGCCCCTAAAGGGGTCTGATGATCTTAGGAATTTGCGGCATCGCTAAAGCGATGCCCTGATACGAACCTGATTCTCTCCGCCTGAGGTTTCCGCAATGAAGATGTGGTCCGGCCGCTTCCGGCAACCGCTTGACCCCGAATTCGAGAAATGGCAGAGGTCGTTTCCCTACGACCAACGCCTGCTTCCCTTCGAACTCGCGGCCAGCCGCGCCCATGCCAGCGCGCTTGAACACGCGGGTGTGCTGTCTTCCGAAGAACTTTCCGAGATCGTAAGCGCGCTGGCGGAGATCGGCCGCCGCGCCGAATCCTCACCGGAGTTTCTCAATGATCCAGAAGCCGAAGACGTCCACCACTTCGTCGAGAAGCAACTCGCCGCGCTGATCGGCACCACCGGCTACAAGTTGCACACGGGCCGCAGCCGCAATGAACAGATTGCGACCGACCTCCGCCTCTTTGTCCGGCAAAGCATCGACACTTTGCAAAACTTGATTGCCGATTGGATCGAGGCGATCCTGACGCGTGCCGAAGCAGCAGGGAGTGCAGCTATGCCTGCATACACCCATTTGCAGCCGGCAGAGCCCGTCCTGGTCGCACATTGGTTGCTGGCATATGCAGAAATGTTTCTGCGCGATGCCGCACGGCTTGCCGACTGCCGCAAACGCGCAAACTTTTGTCCCCTTGGCTCGGGAGCTGTCGCCGGAGCCACGCTGACCCTCAATCGCCAGGCGATGGCCGCCGAGCTGGGCTTTGATGCTCCGACTGCGAACAGCATCGATGCCACCAGCGACCGGGACTTTGCCATGGAGTTTGTCGACACTCTGTCATTACTCTCGCTGCACCTTAGCCGCTGGGCCGAGGAAATGATTCTGTTCTCGACGCCCGCCTACGGATTCGTCGAGTTACCCGAGCCTTACTCCACGGGCAGCAGCGCCATGCCGCAGAAAAAAAATCCCGACTTGCTGGAACTGGTGCGCGGCAAGGCGGCGCGCGTCATGGGTTGCGCCACCATCCTGCAAACTTTGGTGAAGGGACTGCCCCTCGCGTACAACAAAGATTTGCAGGAAACCCAGGAGCCTTTGTTCGATGCCTCTGACACGGTCCTCGACATGCTGCCGCTGGTAACCGGATTTGTGAATAACGTCGAATTCAATGAGGCAAAGATGACTCAGGCCGCAAGTTCCGGATTCATGAACGCGTGGGCCGCAGCCGCATATCTTGTCGAGCGCGGAGTGCCCTCGCGCCTCGCCCACGAAGCGGTTGGCAAGGCCGTGCAGTTGGCGGTCGAGCGCGGATGCGATCTGCAAAAGCTGCCGCTCGCCGACCTGCAGGCGATCCACTCGAGCTTTGACGCAGGTTTCCATTCCTGCCTGGGACTTACCGAGGTGCTCGCGCTGCACGACGTACCCGGAGGCACCGCGCCTCGTCACGTCAAACGTGCGCTTCAGAATGCTCGCGAGCGTGTCAACTCGCTACGCTTGCCCGAACCGCTTGCCGCCCGGTAGCTTGCGGCTGCCGAATTCCTAGCGCCCACTACCTACTATTCCGCTAGCGAATGGCGGTAAAATAGCTTATCGGTAGGGGTTCGCAGCATGTTGGTCGAAGTTGCCAGGCCGGTCACTTTATTCGTCTGCATTCTCTCCTTATACGCTGTGTTCAATGCCGCTTTGCTGGACCCATCTCCTGACCTGGATCAAAGAATTTACGATTTCCTTGGCCGACTGGCGCTGGCAGCGGGAATCTGTTTGATAAGCGGATTGATTTTTTGCGCTGCAACGCACGATCCTGACGTCAGTGGCCGGCTTGCAGCCACTCTCCCCGTGCGGATCTTCTTATGGGCTGCGGGCGCTATGGTGATTCTTTTCGCCGTTTCCTGGTATCTGGAACGCCACTGCATTTTCTATCGCGATATACACTTCTGATGCTGGTCTCGAAGCTAAGAGGATCTTTCGCGTGAAATGGAACTGGCGATGGTGGCTGGGGCGAGTCCTGATCGGAATATTTCTCCTCGCCGATTTGCTCTACCTGGGAGATTGGGCGGTGCTGAAGTTTCGCGCGGCGCACGGAAGCGCGTATCGCGTAGTCGAAGTCAATCAATTTCTGGCTACACCGCTGAAGGGCAACAAGGTTGAATACGACATGATGGGCACGGCCGAGGTCACGTGCAGCCGGTCGATCTTCCCGCAGAACGGGAATCCCGCATGCTGGTGGGTCGAACGGCACAAAGCTAATTGGGAGTAAATGCCGCTGTAGCTGGGCGATTCATCCCTAAATGGAAGTCGTCAACCGAAGTCGTCGCACTCGAAAATAATTCTTTCCGTTATTCCCCGCCCCTGGCCATCTGCACAGCCCGCAACACTGCCCGCGCCTTGTTCTCCGTCTCTTCAAACTCGCTTTGCGGATCGGAATCAGCTACGATTCCCGCGCCCGCTTGCAAGTACGCCTTCTTGCCTTTCATGAGCAGAGTCCGAATCGCAATGCACGAATCCAAGTTTCCCGCAAAATCGGCGTAGAGCACCGAACCTCCGTAAACGCCGCGCCGCGTCGCCTCCAATTCTTCGATGATCTGCATGGCGCGAACCTTCGGCGCGCCGCTTAGCGTTCCCGCCGGAAAGCAGGCGGCAAAGGCGTCCATCGCGTTCAGGTCCGGACGCAGCCGGCCTTCGAGCGCCGACACCAGATGCATCACATGCGAGTAGCGCTCCACGTACATGAGGTCGCGGACTTTCACCGATCCATACTCGCTGACGCGGCCCAGGTCATTGCGGCCAAGGTCCACCAGCATTACGTGCTCGGCGCGCTCCTTCTCGTCGGCGAGCATCTTCTTTTCCAGCGCCGCGTCTGCCGCTTCGTCGCGGCCCCGCGGATGCGTCCCGGCAATCGGACGGTATTCGAGCTTGCGCCCGCCTGCAGCCGCCCGCACCAGCATCTCGGGAGACGAACCAAGCACGTGCAGGGTGCCCCTCGCATCGCGTTCTTTGCGACTGTTGGGCGCGGAACGTTTCTTTGCATTGCCGCCGCCGAATCTCAAGAAATACATATATGGCGATGGATTCACCGTGCGCAGAGCTCGGTATAGATCGAAAGGTGCGACCCCCGGCTCGAAATCCCAGCGCTGCGAAAGCACGACCTGGAAAATGTCGCCAGCTGCAATGTACTCCTTCGCGCGACGCACGCTTTCCAGAAACTTCGGCTTCGGAGTGCGCGACCGCGTCTTCAATTTTGACGTTGCCAGCTTGGACTTTGCGGCCGCTTTCCGCCAGTGCGCTGGCTTCCATCCGGCGGCGAGTTTTTTCTCGATGCGGGCGATATCCTTCACGGCCCGGCTGTAAGCAGCGTTGGGCGCGTCCTGCGTTACGTTCGCAGATGCCACAATATGGATCTGGTGCCGCAGGTGATCAAAGGCGAGCACGCGGTCGAAGAACATCAGCACGCAGTCGGGAACGTCGAGGTCGTCGACAGCGCGCTCGCCGATGTTTTCGAGCCGCCGCACAATGTCATACGCGCAATACCCGACCGCACCGGCAGTGAACGGAGGCAGACCCTCCATCGCCGCCGGACGATGCTGCTGCAGAAGTTCCTTGATGACGTCAAAAACATTTCCCGTGCGCCGTTCGATCTTGCGGCCGCGCTCAATCGTGATTGCATCGCCACGCGACTCCAGCCGCAGAAACGGCCGCACGCCCAAGAACGTATAACGTCCAATTTTTTCTCCGCCTTCAACCGATTCGAGCAGGAAAGCGTCTGGCTCTCCCTCCGCCACAGCGAGAAACGCGGAAACCGGAGTGAGCAGGTCGGCAGAGATCGACTTCGCCACCGGAACCAGTGTGGCGCTGCGCGAGAGGCGCAAGAATTCTTTGTAGTCCGGGCGAATCATCGGCGTTCAACCGCAGTGGTTAGGATCGCACGAATTGGGCGGCCCGTGCCTGCTATCTTGCATCCTTGCCAACGAACGCCTTCGCAGCTTCCGCCACCGTAATCATAAGCGTCATCGGATCCATTGGAGAGGGAGTGAATCCCCATTCTTCATAAAACTGTCGCGCTCGCTCGGAAATCGCATGCACCAGAATCGCGCGGATACCGGCAATCTCCGCGGCCTGCAAGGTTCGCAATACTGCGTCGCGAAGCAGACCCGGGCCGATCTTCCTCCCCTGAAAACCTTTGTGGACAGCCAGACGTCCGATGATCACAACTGGTATTGGGTCTGGCATGTTGCGTCTGACCCGGCCCGTCACTTCCGCATGTGCGACAGCACCCACCGCCAAGGCATAATATGCGATCATCCGCTGACCGGCACAAACGACGTAGGTGCGAGAAGCGCCACTTTCCTGATTTTGTAGCGCACGCCGCCGCACCCAGTCGTCGAGCGCCGGCCCTCCGCACTCGAATAACGAAAGATCGTGATCCGCGCGCAGCTTCTCGGGCGCAGTTAGGGGCTGGTCGCTGCGGACCATGATTATTGTTCCCAGGGCGCTTTCGTTTTTAGTAGCCGGCGCAGTCGCACATTGCTCACTGGAGGCTTGTCCAACATGGACGTGAAACGCTTGAATTCGACGCCCGACAAGGCGAAATAACGGCGGTCAAGCAAGACGGCCTCCGCTTCCCGGCACGCGGTTTCCAGCATGAAATCCGATCGGTTACGCCCCAGCGCATCTGCCGCCCGGTCGATCAGCGCCTTCTGGCTCTGACTGGCGCGCAGGTTAATGGTTTCGTCGCGATTTCTTTTAGTTCTTGGTTCTGTCGCCGGCATGCGGCTCTCCATGTATACACAACAACTATACATATTTGTGCGCACGTTGTAAATACATGTTCCCTTTTTGGCACGCCCACGCTTGCCTAGCCAGCGGAGCGGCAATATACTTTGCGAGGCTTGTTCGCCAAATGGGTGGCAGCCAGAATCGCAATCATTCGGAGACTTTTATGACGACCCTAGTAGATCTCGAGCAGGAAACTAATCCCTGGCAGGCGCAAGCCGCCCGTTTCGACCTGGCCGCCCGCAAGCTGAATCTTGATGAAGGCCTGTGGCGGGTTCTGCGCAGCCCGAGCCGCGAAATCATTGTGCATATCCCAGTGCAGATGGACAACGGACACCTGGAAGTGTTCACGGGATTCCGCGTGCAGCACTCCATTGCGCGGGGACCGGCCAAGGGCGGACTGCGCTATGCTCCCGACGTGAACCTCGACGAGGTCCGCGCCCTAGCGAGCTGGATGACGTGGAAGTGCGCCGTGGTCAACATTCCGTTCGGAGGCGCCAAGGGTGGCATCATCTGCGATCCGCACAAAATGTCACAGGGCGAGTTGGAGCGTTTGACGCGCCGCTACACCGCGGAACTTTTCGATTTCATCGGGCCTGAGAAAGACGTTCCCGCCCCCGACGTAAACACTAATGAGCAGACCATGGCCTGGATCATGGATACCTATTCCATGCACGCGCGACAGACCGTCACTGCCGTGGTTACTGGCAAGCCGATCAACATTGGCGGTTCGCGCGGGCGCCGCGAGGCTACCGGCCGTGGCGTGCTCATGGTCTGCGATCAGGCAATCAAGAAGCTGCGCCTGAATCGCGACACCACTCGCGTTATCGTGCAGGGCTTCGGCAACGTTGGATCGAACGCGGCCCGCCTGATGGCGGAAGCCGGCTACAAGATCATCGGCATCCTTGAGGTGGGAGGAGGGCTGTATAAAAAGGACGGCATCGACATTGAAGCGCTGTGGGAATTTCGCCAGCGGAACGGCACCATTCACGGCTTTCCCGGCGCCGAGAAGTACGATCCGGCTGAACTTTTGCTGGTCGATTGCGAGATCCTGATTCCGGCGGCGACTGAAAACGTGATTACCAGCCAAAATGCGGATCGCGTAAAGTGCAGAATTCTGGCCGAGGGCGCGAATGGTCCCACCACGGCTGCCGCCGACGATATCCTTTCCGAAAAGAAGGTTTTCGTTATTCCCGACATCCTGGCGAATGCGGGCG
>JBAVAA010000515.1:0-2962 GCA_049585515.1 Terriglobales bacterium
AACTTTACCCAGACCTTACCCGTGGCATCCGTGAACCCCTTTTGGTAGCACTCAGGGAGAAAGTGATTCTTCCGCTTCAGGTTTGCCATCTAATTTCTCGGCAAATCAGATACCCAGTATCCCCGGCATAATCAGCGGCCCGCCTCTGCATTTGCCGCGAGATCGTGTACCGGAAGCCGAAGTCATAATGCCGCCCGGGTTTTGAGCAGCCGCTTTACATCCCGTTTGCCATGCAGGACGGCGACGATCTCCACGAACTCCGTTCGCCGGTACACGATCATGTATTGATAGACTCTGAAGAAAAGCACATCCCGGCGCGTGAGGTCGGGACGTTTATGACCCTTGCCGGGAACATCGGCCAAGCCCTCGAAGGCATCCACCAGTTCGCTCTGAATCCGATTGGCGATGGCAAGCCCCGCTTCGCCGAGCAGGTAGCGCCAAATTTGCCGGAGATCGTCTTCGGCTTCCGGCGCGACGAAGTAGCGCTTCACGAATCGGTGCGATCCTTGTCCTTGAGCCACGCTGCTTTGTCGGCAGCCAAACGCGTGCGCAGCTCGTCTCCCGGTATGCCTTCGCCCCGGTCAAGCTGACCCACCCCGCGTTCGATCTTGGCGCCGATCGCGTCTTTGTTTTCCTGAAGCCAGGCCTCGCGTTCGCGCTGTATTTCCAGGGCATCGAAAAGCACATCTTCCACGCTCTCGAACGGGCCGCTATGCAGCCGCTGCCGAATGAGCGCTTCGATTTCCGGACGGTTGATTTCGATGGTCATGGCCTCGACCTCCAAGAGCTATGCCTTCCTCACCCTACCGCCAAGTTATGCTTCGGTCAACCGGAATTGCCAATGACTCAGATCTCCAGTATCACCGGCATAATGAGCGGCCGCCGCTGCGTCTGCCGCGAGATGTAGCGCTTTAAATCCGTCCGGATTTTCTCTTTGATCACGCCGTAGTCGGCTTTCTCTTCGGCGCTGGAGGCGTCGAGGGTCTCCATGACAATCTCGCGGGCGCGCTCGATCAGGCCGTTTTCGCCGGGCGCGAATCCTCGGGTCACGATTTCGGGCGAGGCCTCGACTCGTCCGCTGAGCTTGTTGATGGCGATGATGGGCATCACGAAGCCGTCTTCGCTCAAGTGGCGGCGGTCTTTGATTACTAAATCTTCTACTACATCTGTGCGCGAGCCGGAATCGATACAGACGCGGCCTACGTTGACTCGTCCGGCCTTGCGGGCGCCGAGTTCGTCGATTTCCAGGACGTCTCCGCTTTCGATCAGGATCGCGTTACCGACCGCCCCGGTCATGGACGCGGCCAGATCGGAATGCAGCTTGAGTTGCCGGTATTCGCCATGAATGGGAACGAAATATTTCGGCCGCACCAGGTTGATGATGAGCTTCAATTCTTCCTGGCTGGCGTGTCCGCTGACGTGGATGGGCGGATACGATCCATCGTCGTAGATGACGAACGCTTCGCGCCGAAACAGGTGGTCCACCATGCGATAGATGGCTTTTTCGTTGCCGGGAATGATGCGCGATGACAGCACTACGGTATCGCCCTTTTCGATTTTCGCGTGTTTGTGATTGTCCACCGCCGCGCGCGACAGGGCTGACATCGGTTCGCCCTGTGTGCCGCTGATGAGCACGCAAACTTTTTCCGGAGGAAAGTTTTTCATTTCGCCGGGATGGATCAGCATGCCCTCGGGAATCTGGATATATCCCAGGTCTTCGGCAATCTCGGAGGAGTTGTTCATGGACCGGCCGATGAAACAAATTTTGCGGCCGTGCTCACGCGCCATGTCGACGGTCAGCTTGATGCGGTGAATCGAAGACGCAAAGCAGGAAACGAACAAACGCCGTTTGGTGCGGACAAACACCTCTTCAAACTTCCTGTGCACCGCCCGCTCGCTCGGCGTGTAGCCCTTACGTTCGATGTTGGTCGAATCCTGCAACAGCAGCAAGACTCCTTCTTTGCCGTACTCGGCGAAACCATGGAGATCGAAAAGGCGGTTGTCGGTGGGCGTTGGATCGACTTTGAAGTCGCCCGTATGCAGCACCACTCCGAGCGGTGTTTGGATGGCGAGGGCAACGCAATCGACAAGGCTGTGCGTGACCTGCAGCGGATGAATGGTGAACGGGCCGACTTTGAAGCGTTCTCCGGGACGAATTTCGCGCAGGTCGGAATCGTCGAGGAGTTGATGCTCATCGAGCTTGTCTTCGACATAGGCGAGCGTAAACTCGGTGCCCCAGACGGGAACATTCAGTTCGCTGAGAATCCAGGGCAGGGCGCCGATGTGGTCTTCATGACCGTGCGTAAGCACGATGCCGCGCACATATTTGCGATTCTCAAGCAGGTAAGAAATGTCGGGCACGACGATGTCAACGCCCAATAATTCAGCCTCGGGAAACATGAGCCCGGCATCCACCACAACGATGTCGTCGCCATAGCGGATGGCCATGCAGTTCATACCGAACTCGCCCATCCCGCCGAGCGGAACTATATGCAGTTTCCCAGTTGACATTAGTAAATCGATGCTAGCACACGTGTACAGGCGGGGCTCTGCCAGTCCTGGGCTTCTTGGTCGCGGCTCGAACGCGGCAAGCCGCGTTTCTACAGGAACCCCTGAGGATCGCTGATAAACTTGTTCTAGAAGATGGCCGCCAACCAGAACAACGAAAACAAATCGTGGATGCGGCGGCGCGTCGAAGGCGCGATCCAGGGCGGCCTGACCCGCGCTTACGATACGATCAAGGTCGATCCCGGACGCTTCCTGATGCAACTGCGCATCGCGCACGGCTTGCCACTCGCCACGTTTCACGGTGTGTACACGCTGCCGGTCGAGCGGCTTGACGATGTGGCCGAGACAGTCATCCGTGGCGGCATGAAGATGGCAGCGGCCGAGGGCGCGGGTTTCGGCCTGGGCGGAATCTTTACCATCGTGCCCGACCTCGGCATTCTATCCGCGATCACGA
>JBAVAA010000516.1:0-1661 GCA_049585515.1 Terriglobales bacterium
GGTGAGAGAGAGACCGGCCACATGCACTTCATAGCTGGGCGCTACCTCACTGGTGGGCAAAAAATTCGTTTTAGTGCCGTACTGTAGCCCCTGGTATGCCCAATCCGAAGACATGAGCCGCTGGTACCAGTAAAAGCCCTGCAAACTGGCCGACTTGCTGATCGCGTAGGTAGCGCTGGGCACGACGCTGATCTGATCGTTCCTGACGAGGGGATAGTCAGCGGCCGGAATGAAGAACACCGCGAGAGTACCGGAGGATAGCGGCGGAGCAGGCGCAGCAAGGGCGAGGGGATTGTTCACATAACTGCCGCCGACGGCGGCGTTCCGTGTTCGCGCGCGCGTGTAAACAAACTCGCCGGCGAGCTCAAGCTTTCTGGCGGCGAGATTTTTCCTCCGGAGCGTGAAACCCGCGGTGTCGATCTTGTCGCGGTCGTTCTTGACAAAGTTCAGGCACGGATCGATCTTGGCGCTGGCGTTCTTGGCCGCGACGGTGGTGAAGCAGGGGCCGGCAACGACCGTATCTCCAACCTGCCCCTGGAAAGCGGCGGTACTGTTGGTGCCGTACGCATCGCCCGCGCTGAAGAGACGCTGGTTGTCGTAGGTGTAGAAGACATCGGCGACCAGGTCCTCAGAGGCGGTGTAGCTTGCGTCGAGTGTTGCCGCCCACCAGGTGCGTCTCTTCAAGCCCAATTTTGTATTCAGATAGTTGTCGTCATCGAATTCGCCGGTTCCCTGAAGCGAAAACTTATCCTTCGCGAGCCAGTCAAACTCAGCGTGTGCATGGTTCCGGTCCCGGTCTGCCACGTAGAATCTTCTGAAGCCGGGAATCTCGTTGAGGATGTTGCGGCTGCCGTAGAGCGCGTTCGGAACAGTGTTGTTGTTGGGTGAGTAGATGGCTGCGTCGCCCGTAAGCGGTGCGCTGGGAAGACCTGCCACCGGACCGAAGCCGGTCAGCCCGGTCTTTTGCAGATAGCCGAGAAGACTGGTTGTTGCGCCGCCCGCCGGAACGAAGTTTGCCATCGGGACTTCAGCTAGGAAGGCGTCCTCGTTATAGTCTCCCCGGCGTTCGGAGAAGGCGTAGTTCAACCGGGAGGTCAGTGTGCCTCTGGACTTGCGGTACTCGGCGCGCGCCGTGTTTTCGTTGACCACGGGCGCGTCGGCGCAGGTGATCCAGGAATAGGAGCAATGGCGGTCAATTCTCTCCCAGTTGTATCCAGCCGAGAGATACTGCGATTTGGCAATCTCATATTCGGCCTGAGCGTTGGCCTTGTACGACGCCTTGCTTAATGACCGGTTGTTGTAGATGTCGGTGTTGCTTCCCAACCCGGTGGGCAGTCCGTAGAGGCCCGAAAACGGCGAAGTACCGCTCTTTGACTCGCTGTCATCCTGGAACAGATAGACGTTGACGGGGGTCTGATTATCGCGATCGTCGAACCTGAAATCACCGATAAACTCCCACTTTCCGTGTTTCTCGGTGAACTTGGCGGAGGCAAGTGAAGTAAGCACAACTCCCCCGAGAGAGGTGCGCGGCAGCCCGAATGCCAGCTGTCCATTTTGCAGCAGAGCTGGGTTAACGAATGCCTGATTCTGGGTTCCGCGGCCAAAGGAGCCGACGCCCACAAGCTTGGCAGTCTTCGAGAATTTGTAGCTGGCCGTTAAAG
>JBAVAA010000517.1:0-3324 GCA_049585515.1 Terriglobales bacterium
GGCATCGTGCGTGCCGGTATCGAGCCAGGCCATGCCCCGGCCCATCACACAGACGTTCAGTTGATTGCGCTCAAGATAGACGCGGTTTACGTCCGTAATTTCAAGTTCGCCGCGTTTCGAAGGCTTCAGGCTCGCTGCAATCTCTACGACCTGCCGATCGTAAAAATAAAGTCCGGTGACCGCGTAGCGGGACTTCGGCTGCTTCGGTTTTTCTTCGATGCTCAGCGCCTTTGGCGTTTTCCCCCGCGGATCGAACTGAACCACGCCGTAGCGCTCGGGGTCATTGACGGGGTAGGCAAAAACGCGCGCGCCTTTCTTTTGGAGCGAAGCCTCGCGCAATTCTTTGACCAGGTCGTGTCCGTAAAAAATGTTGTCGCCGAGCACCAGGGCGCAAGCGCTGTCGCCGATAAAGTTCTTGCCGATTAGAAATGCCTGGGCAATGCCATCGGGCTTGGGCTGAGCCGCGTACTGCAAGCGAACGCCGAAGCGGGAGCCGTCGCCGAGCAAATGCTGAAAGCGGGGCAGATCGTCGGGCGTAGAGATCAGCAGAATCTCGCGGATGCCGGCCAGCATCAGCGTCGAGAGCGGGTAGTACACCATCGGCTTGTCATACACCGGCAACAGGCTCTTAGCGATTCCGTGAGTGACGGGATAGAGGCGGGTGCCCGATCCTCCTGCGAGAATGATGCCTTTGTAATTTGGTGGCGCGGTTTTGGTCATTGTTGAGTTTTAGTCTTTAGTTGACGACTGGGCTCTTCGTCTCGATCCTCAACGCTCGCTGGCGTAATGCTTCGCCATCCATTGCCGATAGCTGCCGCTGGCGACATCGCGGACCCAATCTTCGTGTTCAAGATACCAGAGGACGGTCTTGCGCATACCACTTTCAAATGTCTCGCTCGGGTGCCAGTTCAGTTCGCGCTCGATTTTGCGGGTGTCGATCGCGTAGCGCCGGTCGTGTCCAGGCCGGTCCTTGACGAAGGTGACGAGTTTGCTGTGCGGGACTGTCGGATCGTTCGGGTGCAGTTCGTCGAGCAGTTCGCAAATCGCTCCGACAATCTCCAGGTTCTTTTTCTCGCTTCGCCCGCCGATGTTGTAGGTTTCTCCGGGACGCCCATGAGCGAGCACGGCGCGAATGGCGCGGCAGTGATCCTCGACGTAGAGCCAGTCGCGAATGTTATTGCCGTCGCCGTACACCGGGAGCGGCTTGCCAGCGCACGCGTTCAGAATCATGAGCGGGATTAACTTTTCCGGAAACTGGAAGGGTCCGTAATTATTGGAGCAGTTTGTCGTTAGAACGGGCAAGCCGTATGTGTGGTGATAGGCGCGGACGAGATGATCGGAAGCCGCCTTGGTTGCGGAGTACGGGCTGTTCGGCGCGTAAGCTGTGGTCTCGTTGAAACTGGGGTCATTGGGGCCGAGCGATCCGTAAACTTCATCGGTAGAAACGTGCAGGAAGCGAAACGACGCGCGATCGGATTCCGAAAGCGCGGACCAGTAGGCTCGCACTTCTTCGAGCAGACTGAATGTGCCGTTGACGTTGGTGCGGACGAAATCGTCGGGGCCATGAATCGAACGGTCAACGTGGCTCTCAGCGGCGAAGTGGACGATGGCGCGAGGCTGTTCGCGCTGCAACAGGCCGTGCAACACTTCGCGATCGACAATGTCGCCCTGCTCGAAGCGATAACGTGGATGGGTTTCGACAGCACGCAGGTTGTTGAGATTGCCCGCGTAGGTCAACTTATCTAGATTTACGACGCGGCTCCGTTCCGCGGCAATCCACTGCAGAACGAAGTTGGAGCCAATGAAGCCCGCGCCACCGGTGACCAGGATCAGATCTTCCATGCTAGTGTTGTGTTCCCACCACAGCTGTGCCCGATCCTATCTGCGCACTGATCCGATACTTCGTAGGGCCGATTTCCCGCTCATTATACTCTGTCTGTGCCGCTAGCTCGTTTTGGTCGCTGACCACGTTCCGTAATCGCCATTCGTGCATCCGCCGGACGGTGCGGTGTAGTTTCCAGACGCAGAAGTGCCAGCCGAGTTGACCGCGCCCGTGAAGTTCACGGGCTGAGCGCCCTCCTCAATCTGCAACGTGAGCGCTGTCCCAGAGACGCTCCCTGAAACTGTTGCCGCGGTTGCGCACGGCGTCCCGGTCAACGTAGTTGTGCCGGTGACAGAAGTGCCGCTTTGCTGAAGTACCGCGCTCCCCGTGGCTGTGAAATCGAATAGAGTTGAATGACCGGTGATCTGCCAATCCCCGCTGAGGTTTGTAGGCGCACTGTTGTTGCTGTTACTGCTAATCCCACAGCCTGCGAGACCGCACACCAAAATGAGACCTAGTATGGTTTTCACGTATATGCTCCGAGGTGAGAATGAGTCAATGGTTCGAGCTGACGGTTAGATTGTGCGCCAGTTGGCCGGTTGGCATGTCCGCGACTGTGTTCCAGCCCAGCACATTGTAATAAGCGGCCTCGATCGAGCGGGCGATAGCGGGCCAGAGATACTGGCTCCGGATCCGCCCGCGTTCCCGGTCTGCGGATTGCCGGCGAAGTTCCGGATTGTGGATGAGCAAGTCAAGCATGCGCTCCAAATCCGACTGGTCACCGCTATGGAAGGTGAAGCCGGCGCCTTCAACCACCTCATTATTTTCCGGTATGTCGCTGGTCAGCACGCAGACCCCGGCGGCCATGGCATCGAGAAGAGCCAATGACAGACCCTCGAGTTCGGACGGCAGAACGAACAGAGCGGCATTCGCGACAATCTCCTCGAGATCATTTCCAGAAACCCAGGGAAGGAAACGGATCTGGTCGGACTCGTGACGGCGCAGGCTCTTGACGTACGAATCGGAGTGACTCGATCCTCCAGCGAGAACCAGTTTCATGTCAGTGTTGAGATTTTTGAAAGCCAGATTTTCGAAAGCCTGGATCAGGAGATGGCAATTCTTTTCCGGCGAGAACCGGCCCAGAAAAAGAACATAGTTATCTGGAACTAGATCCCACTCAATCAGCTGCCGAGGTCGGCGTCGGGGCGCCAGCGTAGCTCCATTTGGAACATAGATGGTCTCGCGATCATATTGTTGACGGTAATGTTGCTGCAGGGTGCGCGAGACGACCATGGTTGCATCGGGTAGGGAAACGGAAGCGGCTTCTCCCCATCGAAGTACGCGCGATGCGATGCGTCCCCACTTGCCCCGTTGCCAGTCCAGACCCTGCACCGTGACGACGGTCTTCTTGCCGGCCAGCCGCGGAAGAAAAGAGAACAATGCCGGTCCCAGACAGTGGTAATGAATGATGTCATGGTCCGACGCCATGGCATGCGCAGTGC
>JBAVAA010000518.1:0-8245 GCA_049585515.1 Terriglobales bacterium
GTCGAGCACCGCATGAGCCTTATCTATTCCGGGGGTGTGGCTGGCGGACGCTTCAGCGTTAACCGTTTTGTCGAGATGGTGTCCACAACTCCCGCCAAACTCTTTGGCCTGTATCCGCGGAAAGGTACGATCGCCGTCGGTAGCGACGCGGACCTGGTGATCTTCGATCCCGATCGGAAGCACACCATCAGCGCGAAGACTCACCACATGCGCGTTGATTATTCGATGTTCGAGGGAATTGAAGTTACAGGAGTGCCCGATGTTGTGCTGTCGCGCGGTCGCGTGGTGGTGGAAGGAGATAAGTTTCTGGGACGGGCGGGCGCGGGGGAGTTCCTTAGGCGTGCGCTCTACTCTGAGCCTTAGCATCGTGCATTTCGCCCGCGTCGATATAGAATTTCTGATGTCGCAAAACAGCGCCGCGTGTATGTGGAGACAGGGGATGCCTGATCGATGGCGAGTATTGCTCAGCCTGCTGTTCATTTGCTCCTTGTCAGCAGCACAAGAAATGCGCAGCCACAGCGCGCCTGAGAAACTGGGAAACGTATCGTTTCCGATTTCTTGCAGGCCGGCCGTTCAGGACCGGTTCAACCAGGGCGTGGCGCTGCTTCACTCCTTCGCTTATGAGGCCGCCGAAAAAGTATTTCAAGACGTTGCCGAACTAGATCCGCGGTGTGCGATGGCACATTGGGGAATGGCCATGACGTACTTCCACCAGCTTTGGGACCCGCCCATTGCGCCCCCGACAATTTCGATGGCGCAAAAGGAAATCCAGCTCGCGCAGCAGATTGGCACTGGTTCCCAACGCGAGCGCCGGTTTATCAGTGCGCTGGACTTGGTCTATCAGGACGCGGCCACGGTTCCATACCGCACGCGGGCGTTGAACTACGAGCGCGCGATGAGCGATTTCGCTTCAGAGAATAGGAATGACGTCGAAGCCCAGGTATTTTACGCTCTGGCGCTCCTGGCCAATGCATCTCCTGCCGACAAGACTCATGCGAAACAGAAACAGGCCGTGGATCTGCTTGAGCCGCTTGAGCGCATCTATCCTCAGCATCCGGGAATTCCACATTACCTCATCCATGCTTGCGACAATGCAGAACTCGCGCCAAAGGGTCTCGCGGCGGCGAAAGCCTACTCTCAGATTGCACCTTCAGCGCCGCATGCATTGCACATGCCGTCGCATATATTTACGCGACTTGGCCTATGGGATGACTCTATCGCCTCTAACCTTGCGGCAAGGCAAGCGGCGCATCAGGTGGGCGACAGGGGAGAAGAGCTGCACGCCATGGACTATCTGCTGTATGCGTATCTGCAACGTGGACGCGACAAAGAGGCGGCACAGGTGATAAAGCAACTTGAGAGCATGCAGAAACTCAACTCTGGCGACTTCAAGAGTGGGTATGCCTCTACAGCGATGCCGGTTCGCTACGCGGTTGAGAGGGGTCAGTGGGCCGACGCTGCTGCCATTGCTGCTCCGGCTGAAGCCCTGCCTCAGGTTGTCGCCATTGCGGTCTGGGCTCGAGGCTTAGGGCTTGCTCGAAGTGGAAATGCCGCCGAGGCACGCAAGGAGATTGATAAATTGCGGCAGGTCGAAGACCAGCTCCGCACGTCCGGCAGCGACTATTGGGCCACTCAGGCGCGGATACTGACGAGCGAGGTCAGGGCGTGGTCAGCGCAGGCCGACAGGAAACCCGATGAAGCCGCAAGGCTCATGCGTGCGTCCGCCGAGGAGGAGGACGCAATCGAGAAGCTTCCAGTGACACCAGGCCCAATCATTCCAGCTCGGGAACAGCTCGGCGATTTGTTGCTGGAGCAGAATAAACCGGGTCTGGCATTGAAAGAATTTGAGACTGCACTCGTGAATGCCCCCGGCCGACGCGGAGCATTGCGCGGCGCGGAGCGTGCAACCGAACTCTCTGGCCGACGGTAGAAGTTTGACCTGACAAGCGCCCTAGTGTTTGTCCCCCTGCTCAACGAAGAACTTGCCCGTCTCCCCGGCAGAGAAATAGCGCGAGGTCACCGTCTTCTTGCGGGTGAAAAAGTCGACCGCATCCCAGCCGTGAACGTGCAAATCGCCAAAGAACGAATCCTTCCAGCCGGAGAACGGAAAATACGCGGGCGATGCGGCGACGCCGATATTCACGCCCACCATGCCGACCTCGATGCGCCGGCTGTATTCGCGCACGGCTGCGCCATTTTCCGTAAAAATCGAAGTGCCATTGCCGCGCGGATCGCTATTCACCAGCGCAATCGCCTGCTCGAGCGTATCCACGTGAATCACGGAGAGCACAGGCCCAAAAATTTCTTCGCGCGCCACGCGCATCTCCGGCTTCACGTTGTTCAGAATGGTGGGACCGACGAAATTCCCGCCCGCGGGAACTCCCTTCGGACGCCGTCCATCCACCAGCAACTCCGCGCCTTCTTTCAAGCCGCTTTCGATGGCATCATGGATGCGCTCGCAGGCGGCGCTTGAAATCACCGGGCCCAAGCTGGATTTGGCGTCTCTGCCATCTCCGGCGATGAGCTTCCGGGCGCCCTCTCTCAGCGGTTCCATGATAGCCTTTTGCGCGCTGCCCACAGTTACCAGCACCGATCCCGCCATGCAACGTTGACCCGAAGCCCCGAACGCGCTGCCGAGAACGTTCGACACTGTCTTATCGACGACCGCGTCGGGCATGACGACCATATAGTTTTTCGCGCCACCCAGAGCCTGCACGCGTTTTCCCTTTTCAGCGGCGCGCCGGTATATGTACTTCGCCGTCTTGACGGAACCCACGAACGAGACCGCTCGAATTCCCGGACTGTCAAGAATCGCGTTAACCGCATCGTGTGCGCCATGCACCAGATTCACCACTCCGGGCGGCAATCCGATCTCTTCGAAAATGTGAAACATTAGTTCCGATGTCAGCGGAACCTGCTCCGACGGCTTCAATACGAACGTGTTCCCGCAAACGATGGCGAAGGGCAGGAACCACATCGGCACCATGGCCGGAAAATTGAAGGGCGTGATCGCGGCGCAAACGCCCACCGGCTGGCGAATGGTTTCTGTGTTGATGCCTCGCGCCACGCCTTCCAGAATGCGTCCCTGCATGGTCATGGGAGCGGCGCAGGCCACTTCGAGCACTTCGACGGAGCGCGTGATTTCCGCGCGTGCATCCGAGAGCACTTTGCCGCCTTCGCGTGTGACCGAGGCGGCGAGTTCGTCGATCCGCTGCCGGAATTTTTCGCGCAGCGCATAAATGAATTCCGTGCGCTCGCCGACGGACCGGGCGCGCCAGTCCGGCAGAGCGGCGCTGGCGGCGGCCACCGCCGTTTCAACGTCGGCAGCGCCCGACAACGGAACGCGCGCCAGCACTTCCCCGCTGGCCGGGTTAGTCACGTCGAGAAGGCCGGATGCCTGCGCCGGTAGCCAGCGCCCGCCCACGTAGTTCGCCAGGATTCGAGGCGACGCCGTTTTTTCCGCGTTCGCGCGCTTGTTCGTCACGCTGGTCGTGTCTTTATCCGTCGTCAGAGTATTGGTTTCGGTTGTCATGGATAGCCTTCCCGCTTTTCCGCTCGCAATTCATTTCCCAAGCCGCGGAAAAGCGCGTTCGTCACCCGTCGGAGAGTGTTGGACGAGTGCCCCAACTGCTTCGTTTTACCACGTTTTGCGGCATAGTGACAGGGCGGACAGGGCTGAAAAGCAATCAGGATGAGCAGCGCAGCGTGAGTAAAATCGCGTATCGGTGTCGCGTTGTGCTGTCGCTTTGCCACGCCTCTAAAACTGCAAGTGAGTGTTGCCGATCGCCGTTTCAGCCACGAGAACCTGCTTCAATTCGCTTTTTCAAGTCTTCGTCACCGGCACTGCCGCAGACAGAATGGATCAGCTTCCAAGGTGCAGCGGGCATATCTGCGGAACCGCCCTGTGCTGCGTTTTTCTCTTGTGCATAGGAGGAATCACGCAGCAAAGAACAGGTTGTGCAGTTGCTTTGCTGGCTGAACTCCGCTAGCTCGTGAGTGGTCATTCCTTCGGGATGCTGACTCAGAGCGAATAGCAGTCTGTTGGTCGCTTGGTTCTTGTCAAATGCCATGGTGTGTACTCCTCCCTGAACAGAGAGTTCAGTCATAATGAGGTAGAGCAGAGCTAAGCAGCAAGCGGTGCTGCTTGAACCGTCAACGCTCTTGCGGGTCGCTCGTCAAAAAGAAGTCGGCGCAGAGATCGGAGATCATTTAGGTTTCGGCGGCTCTTGCTGATGTGAAATTCAAGCTTTTCCATCTGATACAGAGCCAGCCGCAAGGCTTCCAGTCGCCGTGGGAACGTCGAGCCTGATTCCCTCTGAATGTCCGCCTCTATGTCCCGCTTTGCTTCTACGATAGCCTCGGTCAACAATTCGACGAACTCATGAGCGCTCTCGATGCTGTCAAAGGTGGTTTCCATTCGATGATCCATGGCGGTACTCCTTATATTTCCTAGCCAGAAATCGTGCTCAAGCTGAACGGACAGACTGCCCGGACTTCACTTCTGCCGTAACCTCTCGTGGCGTCACTTTCTGCGAAGTGCTGGCAAAGGAAGTTTCCACTGTGTAGTGATTGCAGATGGGAGGAGCAGCTAGAAACAGTTTTAGGATTCCTTCCACCTTGGGAAACCCTTCGCGCTCCCAACGCTCTGCATATTGTTTCTCGGCCCAGAGGCTGATGGTGATCCACCTTTCGGTCTTAGGCTCCGGCACGAAAGGCAGGAACTCCATAAATCCTTGTTGCTTGTTCAGGATCGGCAGAACCTCCTTGCGGACAATGTTTAGGATTTCGTCTTTCATTTCTGGTTTGGGGGTCAATTCAACAACGCGGGCAAACATGAGAAATCTCCTTTGCCGTTCGATGGGAGCGACCCAGCAGATTGCTAATCATTCAGTCGAAAAGATCACGAACAACGTATCTTTCAAGTCTACTGACTTCAGGCCGCCTTTTTCTGCTCCACCTTGGGCTCTCGGGCATCAAGCTCCCGGCGTTTTGCAACGAATGAGCCAAGCGGGGACGCAAGGACGCCTAAGACCCACCCGGCCAGCCAACCAATGGCGAGGCAGAGGCTCCCTATCAACCCTGCGAATAGAAGCACAACGAAAACAGACCCCAGCGTGTCTGATACATCTGTCCACCCGAGAGGAACGCTGGTTGCCATGACGTAGGCTCCATAGAAAAACCCAGCAATAGCGCCGAATAAAGCCCCGATCTGCTGAGACGTTGTGATCCACCTATCGTAAGCGACCATAGTTGCCACCTCCCTTTGTTTGCGCTTCCGGCTACCCTAACTTCAACGCAGATGCAATCAAGAGACTCATAATTGCCAGAGCTCCCACCAAAGCCGCAACAACACTGAGAGGAAAGTTGCGAAAGGCTTTGCGAGCCATAACAGACCTCCTTTTACGGACAGAAGCAGGGGGACCCAAGATCGAGGTCGAATCGTTCAGCTACGCAGGTTCCGGCCTCCACCTGTTAGGCCCAAAAAATAAATCGTCGCCGACAAAACAAAACGCGAGAAGGGGGCGACGTTCAAAGCTGCTCGCCTCAGGGGGTGTGCACACCGTGCTGAGACCGGCTCTTCGGTGAGGTGAGATGTTCTGATACCTCACACGAAAGATCGCGTCCTGTCAGTGACATAAATCACGCATCGATGTGCGGTTGCCAAAGCCACAGTCTTTGCAATCGAAACGATTGCTGTTATTGCAACTTCGCGAACTCCGCCTTGGCTTGCTTGTAGATGGGGATGTCGGGGTCGGCGTCTTTCCAAAGCGTGAGGAAATCGTGATAAGCGGCGAGCGCCCGAGTGCGGGCGGCATGCTTTGCTGGGATGCCAATAACCACAGATGGGAGCCAAAACCTTGAAATCACTTTCGCCACCATCCGTGTTCCTTACCCGCGGAACTTCAATGGATCCAATTTGCTACGCAACATGAGCGGCTTCGTTGTAGTAGACCCTGCCTGTCTCTACTCCAGCGTCACAGCCTTTACCAGATTCCGAGGATGATCCACTTCAAGCCCACGTTTAGTTGCGACGTAGTAGGCGAACAACTGCAGGGGCACAATTTCCAGGATTGGCGACAGCAGTTCCCCGGTCTCAGGAACAAAGAATGTCTGGTTCGCTAACTGCGGGATTTTTCTGTCTCCTTCCGTGGCCAGTGCGATTACACTCCCCCCTTGTTTGCGGAAGCCCTCCATGTTGCTGACGGTCTTTTCGTAGCGCAAGACCGATCCGGCATCGGACTGGTCGCAAGTCGCGATCATTACCAAGGGCAGGCGAAAGTCAATCAGCGCATTGGGGCCATGTTTGGCTTCGCCTGTCGGATAACCTTCGGCGTGAATGTAGGATACCTCCTTCAACTTGAGCGCACCGTCCATCGCCACCGGGTAATGGATCGCGCGCCCCAGGAACATGAAATCGTCAACGCGATAATACCGTTCTGCAAGCTGTTCCATCTGCTCGGCCGCCGCTAAAATCGCTTCCGTTTTTCGCGGCAGGTTAAGGAGTTCGCGGATATAGTGCCTGGCCAGCGTTGGCGAAACGCTTCCCCTAACTTGACCGAGGTGCAGGGCAAACAAAAACAGGCAAGCCATCTGCGCAGTGAAGGCTTTGGTCGAGGCGATGCTAAGCTCCGGGCCGGCATGCGTGTAAATCACGCCATCGGCCTCGCGCGCGATTGTCGATCCCGTCACATTCGAAATGGCGATAGTGTGAGAGCCCCTCTTCTTAGCCTCGCGCTGGGCTGCAGTGGTGTCGGCGGTCTCCCCAGACTGAGTTATAAAGATGCTAAGTTCGCTCCGTCCGATTAACGGGTTGCGGTATTCGAACTCGCTCGCATAATCCACGTCTACTGGCACTCCGGCAAGCTCTTGGATCATGAATTGCCCGGCCATACCGGCGTGGCGACTGGTTCCCGAAGCCACAATGTCGATCCGGCTCAAGGCGCGCAGTTCATCGGCCGAAATCCGTATGTCTTCGAGAAAAACTCTGCCGTCCTCTGGAGAGACGCGTGGCTCAATCGCCCGCCGGAGGCTGACCGGCTGCTCGAAAATTTCGCGGATCAAATGATGTGGAAAGTCGCGGGCAATCATCGCCTGATCTTCCTTTCGTTCATTTCAGCGGACGCTCACTGCCGTCGCCGCGTTGCGCAATGCCGGGAATACTAACGGGTAAATGGCCGCGAATCGGGATTTCCCCAAAAAGCGCCTTGACCGCGCTGATCTCGGACACCGCTGTGCTCGAGAATGTGCACAAGTAGTTTGGGATGGCCGGGAAGGCCTGCGCCAAGTATGGATTTCCTACCGCGACGACCGCCGTCTTACCTGTGGCGCGGTCAAGGATGGTCTGCAAGAGAGAACCCGCCGAGTCGGTTGCCTGAACCGTGACGCTGTTTCCTCTGGTCCCCGGAGTTGGAACCGCATACACGGCTACGACAACGTTCTCCGCTTCATCGACCGCGTGTAATATCTCCGGCGCCATGGCCGCTGCAATTCTACGGTCAACATAGAAGATATGAGAATCGGGTACGCGAATCCGAAGCTGCTGTGCCAGAATGCGGCCCGATTCCAAGCGCACATCGTCGGAGAATATTATGGCAACCAGACGATTAGAAATTGGTTCAGGAGGTTGATAGGGCAAAGGCTGAGTTGATCGTCTTAGCGCTCTCAGCGGCAGAACTTTGCCGCTGTCGCGAACCAGGGTGATGGCGTTGTCAGAAATCTCTTGCGCGAGCGCGACGTTCTCCGGTTTCTGGATCACATTATCGAGAGCGTCGATGTCTACCAATCGGGCCCGCTGCAAACCCAGTGAAGCCTTTGCCTGAAGGAGTTTTCTTACCGAGCTGTCCAAACGCTCGGCAGAGATCTCCCCACTGCTCACAGCCGCCAGCATGGCGCGGTATGCGGCATCCAGATCAGGCGGAATGAGCAGCACATCGTTCCCCGCTAAGAATGCGTCCACCGCCTCGCGCCCGATGTTCGCGGCATAGAGATGGGTGACTGCTCCCATATCAAGAGCATCGCTCACCACGATTCCGTGGAATCCGAGTTGTTCCTTCAGCAGGTGCGTAATAATCGCCGGAGAGGTTACGGCCACCAGGTTCGGATCGCTTTCCAGATCCGGCACGGTAACATGCGCCACCATCACCGCATCGACTCCGGCGTCGATCGCTTTGCGAAACGGTGGAAGCTCGATGGAATTCAGCCGCGCCATATCGCCGCCGACTTGCGCCACTCCGAGGTGAGTATC
>JBAVAA010000519.1:0-14416 GCA_049585515.1 Terriglobales bacterium
TCCAGAAAATTCAGGATGGCGCGCAGTATCGGGTGGGGCGGCCGCACCCCGTCCGAGATCACGCCTTTGCCCTTAATTTCCAGTTCCAAATCTCCGACCGCGTCCGAGGCGACGGTATTGTTCGGCCCGATATCGCCTCGTCGCACCACCCCACGCAACAGGATGGTCTGCTTTTCGTGGTTCATGTTGATGATGCGTTCGGCCTCAATGACCAGGTTGCCGCTGGTGAGGACTGCAACCACGCGGCCGGCTAGCGTGGTGGTCACGGTCGTAGCCGTGGAAGCCTGGCCTTTTCCGGACAACGCCTCGGAGGAGTTCAGGCCGATCAGGTTCGCGACCCCCGCGGTCTTGAGCTTGCCGGGCAGCGCTGTAATGCCCGAGTTGGCGCTGAAGGTGCGGGCCGTGCTCACGGCATTGGCGTTCGTCGAAGTCAGTCCCTGTGCGACGACGATCTCGATTGTGTCTCCGACATTCCGGGCCTTGTAATCGGCGCTTAGAGAAGCCATGGCTCCCGAATCCACCCAAATGCTCCCCAAGGAGAGCGTCGAGGCGACCGGCTGCGTTGTCTGGATACGTGCAAGGTATTTGTCCAGATTTTTCTTCTGCGCATCCCGCTTCGACGCGTGGAGCCAGCCTGCGGTCAACATCAACAGGCAAAACAGCACCGTTTTCACCAACGCCTCTTTCTCATGTGGAGGTAGGGCGCTACGCCCTGTCCAGGCGGGGCGAAGCCCCGCCTCCACACTTGCTTCCACTTGTTACTGCGGCACAGCTTCGAGCAGTGCGGGACCAGAAATGCGCGCCCGGAAAACCTCGCCATCCTGGTTTCGCACCCGAATGACATCGCCCTCGCCGCCACGCTCCAGACACGTCACACTCGCGGTGATACGCAAGCGGTCGGAAACGTACACCGCTGTCCCCCGGTCGCCGGCGCGCATCGCCGGTTTGGGGGCGGCTTTCGGAGCCAAGCGCGATCCGAGCGGCGGGTGTGCATCCGGTGCCAGCCCGCACAGCCCTGTTCGGGCACCCGCGTTTGACTTGCCCTCACCACGGACATACACCAGAAATGGGAGACACTGCCCCGGCTCGCTGCATTCCAGGCGAAATTGGGCGCGATCAGGACCCTCGTCCCAGCAGGCCGACGCGACCCGGAGGTGGCGCCCGGCAAGCGCCGGGAGAGCGACTGGCAGATCAAGATCTTCCATGCGCGGCAACTGTGGTTCCTTCAGTCCACGGTCGCGGAGTTCAGCCACCACCGCCTGCCACACTTCCAGCCGGGTCACCGGACCCGGCCGCGCGTCAGGCGGCGGGGCAGAGTCTTGGGCGAAGAGCGGGGCCGCAAGCAGCGAGCCGGCTGCGATTTCGAAGGCGAACAGGGAACAGACGAGAATCAAGCGGGTCATTACTCACGTCCTTCTACTTGCCCAGGTTGTTGACGAGCTGAAGCATTTCATCGGCTGCCTGCACCACGCGTGAACTGGCTTCGTAGGAGCGTTGCGCCACGATCATATTGATAAACTCATCGACGACGCTGACGTTGGACTGTTCCAGATACCCCTGCTCGATCTGTCCCAAACCAGTGCTGCTGCCCGGCGTGCCGATGACGGGATCGCCGGATGCGGTGGTGGCCAGGTACTGGTTCTGGCCGACACTGTTGAGTCCGCCTGGATTTGGAAACAGCGCCAACTGCAGGGAGCCCACTTGCTGCGCCGCAGTTTGCCCCGCGAGGGTGACCGACACGGTGCCGTCGAAGGCGATCGTGATCGAGGTGGCGCCCGCCGGGATCGCCACGGCGGGCTGCAGCGGATTGCCGGCGGCGGTGACCACGTTACCCTGCGCGTCCTGGTGGAATTCGCCGCTGCGCGTGTAGGCGATTTCACCGGTCGGCAATAACACCTGAAATAATCCCTGCCCTTCGATAGCCAGATCGAGCGGGTTGCCGGTCTGACTGAGGTCGCCCTGCAACTGAATGATCTCGGACGCCGCGGAATGCGTGCCCAATCCAACTTGCAGGCCGGTGGCCACGGTGGTCTGCTGCGAGGCCGCCGCGCCTGGCATCACCATGTTCTGGTAGATCAGATCCTGGAACTGCATGCGGCGGCTTTGAAAGCCGGCCGTGCTGGAGTTGGAGAGATTATTGGCAATCGTGTCCAGATTGGTTTGCTGCGCCTGCATGCCGGTGGCGGCCGTGTAGAGTGCGCGAAACATGATGTCCTCTCCTTTTTGAAATTAAGAAATTTAGACCTTTGGCAAATCGCTGGCGGCGATGCGATTGAATTCCGTGTCGAACAATGACATGGCGCGCTGCAGCATCTCGGTTTCCCGCTGCACTTCGATCAGCGCTACGACGGAGCGGATGGGGTTGACGTTCGAGGATTCGAGCGCGCCCTGCTTGAGCATCGGCTGCTGCGCCGGCCGTGCGCTGCCCAGAGGAGCGGAGAGTAAGGTTTCACCCTCGGAGGTAAGCAGCGTTCCGGGAGCGAAATCCACAAGTTGGATAGTGCCGGCGACGGCGCCGTTCACTGACAGCGTCCCATCGGAAGCGATGGAAACGGCTCCCGCAGGAACGTTGATGCCGCCCTTTTCTTTGAGCGCGAGATTGCCGAGCACAAGATCGCCCGCGGCCGTCACCAATTGCCCGGTGCTCGATACTTTAAAGTTTCCGTTGCGAGTGTAGCGGGTGCCGCTGGCGGTCTGAACGGCAAAAAAGCCGCTGCCTTCGATGGCTACATCGAGCGGATTGCCGGTGGTTTCCAGGTTGCCCGCAGTCATGTCCAGGTGTGTCCCTTCGAGTACCCCAAAGTTGTTCGTCGCCAGATTAAGCACGTTGGGAACGGTGGGGCGCGATACCGCCAGCAGCGATTGGAAAGTTGGCTGTTGACCTCGAAATCCGCTTGTATTGAGATTGGCCAGATTGTGGGCGGCTACTTCGAGTGCGAGGCTCTGCGCTTGCAATCCGGCGCATGATGCATAGAATCCGCTATCCACATTGGCTCCTTATGGCCAGAGTCAATGCACGCCAGTAGCCATGACGCGGATGGGAATGATTTGAGGAATCGCAGTATTCTGAACCGCTTAGCCCAGGGCATCGGGCGGAGAAACATTGGTCGTCTCTTAGATTGAGCGGGCGCGGTAAACCTTGCCGGGCAAAAAGGGGCAGGTCTTAGGTCGCAGGTGACAAGTAGGCTTCGTAAGGGTTTTCCTGAGACCTGCGACCTGACGCTTGGCGCCTACCTTGCTAATTCTTCAATTGAAGGCGGATTATAACCGGCTCATCCTCAAAAAGAGCGACCGTCTGCACTGAACTTCCATCGACCAGCGAATGGAATTTGTATTCGGCGCCGCTAATGACGCTGGGCACGCTCAGCATGCATCGTTCATCGGTACCCGCCAGCTTGTTTTTGAAGTTTCCGGCGATCATGTTGCAGATCTCTCCGAGCGCATCCACTACCTGTCCTTCAGAGTCGGCCGTGTCTCCCAGCATCCCGTGGGCAATCTGGCCAGCGGTCTGCAGGGCGCAACACACTGTGACCACTCCGCACAGTGCCCCCGCCAGCCCGACGATGGCGGTGATCCCGCCGACTACCTTTTGCTCGGATGGCCCTGCGGACTTGATCTGACAGCCCAGCATAATCGCGAAGACTTCTTGCGTCGCATGCTCGAGGATGGGTAGAAAATTCTCCTCGGGAATCGATCTGGCGCACTCGGTAGCCGTGTTCATGTTTTCATTTGTACAATTTCCCGCCGCAGCCGCTGCGTCCTCGGTCAGCTTTGTAGTTGCAGACGGACAGCAACCGGCGCGCCCTCAAAAAGCAGAACGGTTTCTACCGAATTCCCTTCGGCCATCGAATGGAGGCTGTATTCTTCGCCACTAATGACACTGGGGACGCTCAACATACACCGTTCATCCGTGCCCGCGAGTTTGTTCTTGAAATTTCCGGCGATCATGTTGCAGATCTCTCCGAGCGCGTCCCCTACCTCGTCCGCAGAGGTGGCCGTATCGCCCAACATTTTCCTGGCAATGTGGCCCGCGGTCTTCGCGTCGCAGTGGACGGTCAGGATTCCGCACAGAGCCCCGGCCAATCCGATCATGGCGGTAAACTCGCCACTCGGCGTTGGGTCCGAGGTCGCTGCAGGCTTGACACGAGAGCCCAACATGATTTCGAAGACTTCTTCGACGGCAAGCTCGAGAACCGGGAGCCAGTTCTCCTCGTGAGAACGGGTGATAAATGAGGTGTCTGTACTCATGGTTTCTTCCCCAGCACGGGCAACACGTGCTCTTTTACTTGATCCGGAGTAAAAGGCTTGCGAATATATCCGCGAGCGCCGGCGGTGAGCGCCTGTACCACGTGCGATTCGCTGCCTTCGGTGGTGATCATGACGATGGGAATACCTTTGGCGCATTCCAACAGCGCGGCCTGGCGCACAAATTCCAGTCCGTCCATCACCGGCATATTGATATCGCAGAGGATCAGGTCCAGTTTGTTGTTCTGCAACGCAGTCAGAGCTTCGGCCCCGTTCGAGGATTCCACAACCTGCTCGATTTCGATGCCTGCCTGACGCAGCGAACGCTCGACGATCTTGCGCATCACCGAGGAGTCGTCCACAATGAGCGCTCGTATCTTATCCATGGGTTCCCACCACCACTTTGTTTTGCGATTACGCTCGTCAGGTCAGGAAATCGCCTTTTTGCCATTTCCCGACTGACTTTGATGTACATCGGCAATTCGTTCCGGCGCTTTAGTGGAGCGACGATATAGGCCGCGGCACTACCTTTATCCTCCCGGAATCCGCTATGCTTAACAGAGATATGACCCTGCTCGACGCGCCAGCCTACGACCCCGCAAAAGCACGGCGGCGGCGAATCAAAATCGCAGCCGGCATTTTGCTCGTTATAGTCCTGGCGGTGCTGGCCTGGATGTACCGCAATTGGCCTGAAGAGCATGTGGTGGATAAGTTCTTCACCGCGCTGCAGCACCAGGATTATGAAACCGCCTACGGTATTTATTTCAACGATCCCGCCTGGCGTCAGCATCAGCAGAAATATTCCCAATACACCTACGCGGACTTTTATCGCGACTGGGGGCCCGGAGGCGAGTGGGGCCTGATCAAGTCGCATAAAATTTATGGATCGGCCAATACCAAGGGTTTCGGCGGCGGAGGCGCCGTAGTCGAGGTGATCGTTAATGACCGCGCCGAGCACGCACGGATGTTTGTGCAGAAGTCAGATAAGACGCTGACGGTGTATCCCTACTAGTGAGGTCAGAGGTTCGAGGTCGGATTGCAGAGTTGAGATCTTGGTTAGTTGACGAGGCTGGGTCGCGTCAGCTCGCCAGCGTTTTTTCTAGTCCTAGCCTACGCCGCTATGGCTGCGATCTGCGCCAGGGTCTTCTGCAATGACGCCTCATCGCCGACCGTAAGACAAGTCTTCGAGCGGTCGATCTGCCGCATCAGTCCCCACAGAACTTTTCCCGGACCAACTTCGATGAAGAGACTGACTCCCATTTCGATCAGGAGCCGCATGGAGGGCTCCCACTTTACGGTGCCGGTCACCTGGCGAATCAGGGACGCGCGAGCGGCTTCGGCGGAATCGACCGGCGCAGCATCGACGTTGCAAACCACGGGCCACGACGAATTATGAAAACGCAGTGCGTCCAAATCTCGGGCGAGACGATCCTGCGCCGGTTGCATCAGCGAACAATGGAAAGGCGCACTGACCGGAAGGCCCACTGCTTTCCTGGCTCCGCGTTGGTGAGCAAGGTTGATGGCCCGATCTACCGCGCCGGCGTTTCCTGAGATCACGATCTGCTCGGGCGAATTGATATTCGCCGCCTGGCAAACTTCTCCCTGCGCTGCTTCGGCGGCAATTTCGTTGACCCTGTCGAGCGGCATTCCGAGAATCGCCGCCATCGCCCCCACGCCCACCGGCACCGCCTCTTGCATGTATTTCCCGCGATTGCGAACTGTCAGCACGGCATCGGCAAAGTTCAACGTGCCGGCGGCAACGTGCGCCGAATACTCGCCCAGGCTGTGTCCGGCGACAAAATCCGGCTTCAGACCTTTTTCCTGCAGCACGCGCCACGCCGCCACCGAAGCGGTCAGGATGGCAGGCTGCGTGATCTCGGTCAGCTTCAGTTTTTCTTCCGGACCCTCGCAGCAAAGTTGCGACAGTTTGTAGCCGAGCGCCTCGTCGGCTTCCTCGAAGGTTCGACGCGCGACTTCGTAGTTTTGGGAGAGTTCTCTCCCCATTCCAACGGCTTGCGAACCTTGACCGGGAAAGAGGAACGCGATTTGAGAAGAATTGTTTGTCATATTAATAAGGTCAGAGGTTAGAGGTCAGATTGCGGAGGTAAAAACCATCAGGCAAACGGCATTGGCAATCGCGCGATTTTCACTTCTGCAGCCTGACCTCTAACTTCTGACCTTTTTACCCTGATCCTCTTAGGTCGCGACAGTCGCACTCAGCGCCGCCAATTCACGTTCGATAGTTTCATTTACCTTGCCTTCGGCGAATTCCGCCGCCACTCGCACAGCGTTCTTGATGGCATTCGTATTCGACGATCCGTGGGTGATGATGCATACGCCTTTTACGCCTAACAAGGGAGCGCCACCATACTCGGTGTGATCCAGGCGCTTCTTAAAATCGGAGAATGCGTTGCGCGAAATGTACGCGCCTACTTGCCGGGTGATCGTCGACTTCAGGGTTTCTTTCAATACCGCTCGGACCAAGCGCGCCACGCCTTCCGAAGACTTCAGCGCTACATTGCCGACAAATCCGTCGGCTACGATCACGTCCACGTGGCCGTTGTATAAATCGCGGCCTTCCACATTGCCGATGAAATTAATCGGCAGCCGCTTGAGCAGGTGAAACGCCTGGCGCGTCAGTTCGTTGCCTTTGCCTTCTTCTTCTCCGATTGAAAGCAGACCAACCCTCGGATGCTTCATGCCGAAAATCGAGCGGCAGTAAATATCTCCCATGACCGCGAACTGCTCGAGATTGTTGGGTGAGCAATCGACATTCGCGCCTACGTCCAGCAGAACGGCCGCCGTATTATTGACCGTTGGGAAGGCCGCCGCCAGCGCCGGACGGTCCACTCCGGGTAGCGCGCCGAGCACCACTTTTGCCGTGGCCATGGCAGCGCCGGTGTTACCAGCGGTAACAAAGCCCGCAGCGTGCCCTTCGCGCACCAGCCGCAATCCGACGCGGATGGAGGAATCGCGCTTGGCGCGGATCGCCTCCACTTTGTCTTCCATGGTGATGACTTCGCTGGCGTGAACCACATCTACCGGCAGCCGCCGCGCGCCCGGATAGCGGGCCAGTTCAGCCCGCAACCGCGCCTCCGGTCCGATCAACAGCACGCGGACGCCGTGATGGCGAGCCGCCTGCAATGCGCCTTCGATCTCCGGCTTCGGCGCCTTGTCGGACCCCATCGCATCGAGTGCGATTACGCTAGGCATGGAGTATGACGGAACGAAGAAATTATGATTTTTCCGCAACCTCTATAACTTCGCGGCCCTTGTAGGTTCCACACTTCGGGCAGGCGCGGTGTGGCATTTTCCGTTCATGGCAATTCGGACACTCCGACAGCGAGTGCTTGGAGAGCGAGTCATGCGCGCGCCGTGTAGCGGTACGTTTTTGGGAGTGTCGTCGTTTTGGATTTGGCATTTTTTTTAGTTCTCAGTTCTCAGTTCTCAGTTCTCAGTAAAAGCGGAGTTCATTGAGAACTGGGAACTGAGAGCTCAGAACTCTCCTATTGATTCAATTTGGTTCGTATTTCCTTCAGCGCCGACCATCGTGGATCCTCGACCTCATCCACGCACGAGCACTGAATTTCATTCAAGTTCTTGCCGCAGTGCGGACACAAACCCTTGCAATCTTCGCGGCAAATCGTCTTCAAGGGCAGCGACAACAGGACCTGCTCGCGAAGCGTATCTTCGAGCAACAGCCCTTCGCCCTGGTAATATCCGATCTCGGCCTCGGCATCGGTAACCGAGAGTTCTGCGTGTCCGGAATCGGTACCGAGCGGGCGGTACAAAAGATCGAAAGCGCGTTCCACCTGATGCACGACCGGATCGAGACAACGCGCGCACGCCACTTCCAGGCTGGTTTCCAGCTTGCCCTTTATCCGGATATCCTGCACTACCTTGTGCTTGCCGTGATGCTCCTCGACCAGATCGGCCCGGCCTTGGCTACGAAGGGGCGACCGTTGCCTGACGTCCTCCCCGAGATCGATTACACCCGGGTCAAACTCTTCCCGGAAATCGACGGGGTGAATCTGCAAATCCGCAATTTCGATGAACATTAGAGCTGAAACCTCCGCCGCCCCCACTCCAATTACCGCAAAGGCCCGCGGAAGTGCACACAGAGACGAAAGTCTCTCAGGGAGCAATAATCAAGAATAACGAGCAAAAAACGAGGTGTCAAGGAAGCCGATAGGCGCGCGAAGAGTACTCGCGGCATCACCGAAGTCATTCCCGAAGTGGAGGAACTTTACGCTATACTGACTCCGGCGATGGAGTTCGCCATTAACCGCCCGCACGGCTGATAACTCCTACAGAATTCTGCAGGGGGAGTCCGCCGTGAACCATCTCGCAAGCCATCTCTCCAACTATATCTGGATCGCCCTCGGCGCCGTTGTCGGCGCCAGTTCCCGCTACACCCTGAGTCTGTTGATCGCCCGCCGTTTTCCGGCCGCATTTCCCTATGGCACGCTGTTGATTAACATCACGGGCAGCCTCGTGGTCGGATTTTTCCTCGTCTTTTCGGCCGAACGCGTGTTGCTCGACCCGCGCTGGCGGCTGCTGGTAGTGATTGGTTTCTGCGGCTCGTATACCACGTTCTCCAGCTATGCCTTCGAAAGCTTCGCGCTCATGGAGCAGGGGCAATGGCTGCTAACCGGCATCAACATCGTAGGCAGCAACCTGCTTTGCCTGACCGCGGTTGTGGCGGGCGCGGCAATCGCGCGGGGGTTGTAAAATGGCAGCCGGCAATGTAGCGCCAGGCAAAGGTATGGCCGTCCAAGTCACCATCTACCTCACCGAAGGCGATTCCTGGCATCATCGTCCGCTGCATCTTGAAATCTTGAAATACCTGCGGGAGGAAAACGTCTTTGGAGCCGTCGCCTTCCATGCCGTAGCCGGCTTCCTTGGGCGCGGCCGAGTCCACACTGCGCATCTGGTCGAAGCCGGAGGCGAATTGCCGGTCGTGATCTCCTTTGTCGATACTGACGAGCACGTCAATAGAGTTCTGCCGAAGCTGCGCGAGATGGCGCAGCATCGGCTGATCGTGCGGGAGAATGTTGTGATCGAGCAAGGGAGCTTGGACTGATGGCGAAGTGTTTCACGTGAAACATTCTGTCGTGGTAATAATGTCCGTACAACTCTATACCTATAAATGGACCTAAGCCGAACAAACGAAATGGGCTACTCCTGTCGGGGATGTTGGAGATCGCTTTCGGGGCGGGTTCGGGGGGCTTACTTCATCCCCAACGCCCGCAGCACCCCGTCATCGACGACCGCCTTCCCATCTTTCTTTGTGACCACGCCAAACGAGCCCGAATAATCCCAGATCGTCCAGCCAATTCCATTGTGCTGGAGGGCAGTACGCACGTCGTGCAGCCAGGCGTTGCGGTCGGCGGGATCGGCGTACTCTCGATACACGCCAAACTCGTTGCATACCAGCGGAACCCCGCGCCGCTGCGCCCACTCTGCCGCTTGCTTCATCTCGGATTCGATACGGGCGGCATCCCAGTGATCGCGGCCATAGCGGATCACCTGCAGCCGCTCCGCTTCCTCCGGCACTAGCGCCGCCGCGCGTTCCGCCGACTCCGGACTCGACGGATATTTCAAACCGCGCAGCCAATGCCAGTAATTGGCGCTCCAAGTCGCGCCCTGATGAGTAAAGATATGCGGCTCATAAAAATGGAAGTTGTAGATGACATTCGGATCGTGCAGCGGCTCTTGAAAAACCAGGTCATCGTCATCCGACCAGCGCGCTCCAGCCGCGATGATGGTAAGCCCCGGCGCGCCCTGCCGGATCGCCGCCGCGAGCTTCATCTGCACGCCCAGCCAGCGATAGGGGTCGCTGAACTCAGGCTCATTCAGAATCTCCAGAAACACATGGTCCGCGTCCCAACTCGAGTAGTGCACGGCCAGGGCACGCCAGAAATCGGCAAAGCGCTCAATAAAATCGTCGTCTTTCGCCAGGCGCGCCTTGAAATCGCTCTCCGGATGCAGATCGATCACAACCGCGAGTCCATGGTCGAGGATCATTTTCACCGCCGCATCTAGATAGCCGAGATATTCCGCCGGAATCTTGTTGGGCTCGCGCTCATCGAACATGGGCTGCGGATTCACGCTCAAGCGGACGTGATCGAAGCCCATGGACTTGATCAGCGCGATGTCTTCTGGGGTAGTCCAGGCTTGAAAATGTTCCGGCGTGTAGCCGCGCTTGTCATAGACCTGCGCGAACCACTCGCTGGCGTTGATTCCGCGTCTTAATTTTTCAGCCCGCCGGAACGCCAGCGGGGGTGCGTAGGCGGAGCCACTCCCACCGGCGCGGCCAGTTTGCGCAATCGCAGTGGCCGCGAACAGACCTGAGGCCAACAAAAATACGATCGGAGATTTCATTCGACTCATTACTGATACCTCTCCTATGACTACTTGCCGCCTCGGCCCCTAAAGGGGGCGTCTCATCCCAAAGGACTTGCGGTATCGCTAAGCGATACCCTGATACGAACCCGGGGGTTGCTCGCGATACGAAACCGGAGTTTTTACGCGATACGAAACCCGGAATTTTTCCGCAACCTGTCGAACTCGCGCGCTTCCTGTCGTCGAGAAATCAGGGTTTTGTCAACAGCCTGCTAGACTAGCGCATGCTTCGCTGCCAGCGCCATCTCTTCGATATCCCGGACGACGTTGCTTACCTCAATTGCGCATACATGTCGCCACTGATGAAGCCGGTTATCGAAGCGGGCGTTGCGGGTCTTGCGCGCAAAGCGCATCCGTGGGAGCTTACGCCCGACAAGTTTTTCACCGGATCGGATGAATTCCGTGCGACGGCGGCGCAGTTGCTTGATTGCTCGCCCGATTGCATCGCTATCGTTCCCTCCGCCAGCTTTGGCATCGCTACCGCAGCGCGAAATTTGCCAGTCAGGAAAGGCCAGAGCATTCTTGTGCTCGCCGAACAGTTTCCGTCCAACTACTATCCGTGGCAACGTTTGGCGACGGATAACGGGGCGTTTTTGAAGGTTGTTCCCTGGCCCGACGACAATGACTGGACCGCGGCTGTGCTGAACTCGCTGAGCACCGATGTGGCCATCGCCGCGCTTCCGCACGTGCAGTGGACTAGCGGCGGCAGGCTGGATCTGGTTCGCATCGGCGAAGCTTGCCGCAAAATTGGCGCGGCGCTGGCTCTCGATCTCACCCAGTCGCTTGGCGCGCTGCCGTTCGATCTGGCGGGCGTGCGGCCGGACTTTGCCGTCGCCGCCAGCTACAAATGGCTGCTTGGACCTTATTCCGTTGGGCTGCTCTATGTGGCTCCCAAATGGCACGGAGGGAAACCGCTGGAAGAGAATTGGATTCAGCGCGCCAATGCCCGCGATTTTTCGAGCCTGATCCTGTACTCCGAAAATTACGATAACGGCGCGCGGCGCTTCGACATGGGCGAGCGCTCAAATTTCGCCCTGTTGCCGGCGGCCGTGCGCGCGATGAAGCAGCTGCTGGAATGGGATGTCGCGCAAATTTCCGAGACCGTCGGCGAGCTCAATCGCCGACTGGCGAGTAAGGCGGCAGAGTTTGGTTTCACCGCGCCCCCCGAACACTTGCGCGCGCCTCATTACCTGGCGCTGCGGAGGAAAGAAGCAATCCCTAAGGAACTCCCTGAAATGCTCGCGCGGGAAAAGGTGTTTGTGAGCGTTCGTGGAAGTTCGATTCGAGTGGCGCCGAACGTCTATAACACCGAGGAAGACTGCGAGCGGCTGATTGCATGCCTGCGGCGCGTCGCCGCGTAAGAGACGGCGGGCATCTCACCCGTCAATCAGTTTCGTGGCCGGGCGAGGACGCCCGGCTCTCAACAAGGGAGCTCATTGCTTGAGTGCGGCTGCGCGACGTTGCGCCAGCTGAGACGCGTCGGTGGCGGGATTTTCCTTTTCCACCTGATCGTAAATCTTTTTCGCCTCGTCCGGCTTCTGGTGCGATTCGTAAAAATCGGCGAGTTCAAGCTGCGCCGTTGCCTTGCTGATGACAATCGTAGGCTTGTCGATCAATTGCTTATAAAGATCGACCGCCTGCGCGTCTTTTTTCTCTGCGCGATAAACCGAAGCCAGCGCGAACTTGCCCAGGGACGCGAGGTCCGGGTTCGAAGATCCGGCGGCTTCCTGCAGGCTTCGCTCGGCTGCCGCGTTGTCGCCAATCTGTTCCGAGGTCAATCCCACAAAATAGCGGGCCATGTCGGCGGTGTGGGTGCGCGGATATTTATCTACGATCGCCTGAAACTGTTTGCGCGCCGCCGTCGCTCGTTCCTGCGCCGACGCGAAGCTCTCCATGCCAGGTTGCGGCGGCATGCCCGCCGGGCGCACCTGCGCTTCAAAAGTACGGACTGCCGCCGAAAGCTCTGCGCTGGCTTTTTCGTCCTGCGTCTGGACGTAATACCAGCCGCCGAATGCGATTGCGGCGATCACGACAACGGCAATCACGCCGACAATGACTTTCGATTGATGTTCCACCGTCCAGTGGGCGGCGTTTTCGGCCGCATCCAATGTACTTTGTCTGAAGCGGTCTTGCTTGAGCTGATGCCGGGTTTCTGCGCGCACGGGCTTCCTTTTTTGGGTTGAATGTGGGCTGTGATTGTTTAGTCTAACAGGCGGATTTCGGGAGCGTCAAAGCGATCTCTTTAAGATCACTTCCTTATCGAATATGACCCAAGCTATGTTTGGGGGATAGTCTCAGTCGTCCCTCCGGGACTTAATCACTCCTTCTTACGGCTCCCGGCGCTGAAGCGCCGGGCTATTGTCAGTCGCCCCTTTGGGGCTCAGACGCAGAAAACTTACTTCGGATCCGTCGGCTGTTGTCAGTTGCCGCTTTGGAGTTTAGATGCACGAACCTTACTTCGGATCGGTCCGATAACTCCAGAACCCGGCCATCTTCTCCTGCAAAACGTGGAAGGGAGCCTCACCGACTTCAGGAGCCGAGGCCGTCACAGTATCTTCGCGCACCGCATCTTCAATCAGATGATGCAAGGGCGCGAGCTCACAAACCGGATCGGTCGCGCTGGCATCGCCCGTCAGCAGAAAGGCTTGGCACCTGCATCCGCCAAAGTCTTCTTTGCGGCGGTCGCAGGAGCGGCAGGGTTGGGGCATCCACGCTTCGCCTCGAAATTTCTGGAAGGCTTCGGAGCTTTGCCAGATCCAATCGAGCGTGTGTTCGCGCACGTTGTCGAAATCTAGGCCCGGAATTACTCCCGCGGCATGACAGGGCAGCGCGCGGCCGGCGGGATCGATCAGCATTAACTGGCGTCCCCACCCGCCCATGCAGGCTTTGGGGAAGCGGGCGTGGTAGTCGGGGACGACCATGTCGATGCGAACTTTTCCGCGCAGGCGCTCTTCGGCCGCTGCTACCACGGCTACCGCGCGGTCCAGTTGCGCTCGCGTGGGCAGCAGCGCCGAACGGTTCTGCAGCGCCCATCCGTAGTATTGGGCGTGCGCGATCTCCATGCGATCGGGATGGAGCGCTTCGAGCGCGGTCACCATTTGCTCGAGATGGTCGATGTTCTGGCGGTGAACGACCAGGTTTACGGTGAAGGCTATCCGATGCTCGCGAATCCATCCGGCTAGTTCAAGTTTGTGCGCGTGGGATCGCGCTCCGGCAATCCAATTGGCTTGACTTTCGCTTGAATCCTGAAAGCTGAGTTGGATATGGTCGAGGCCTGCTTGCACAAGTTGCGCGAGGCGCTCGCGGGAAAGGCCGATTCCGGAGGTGATCAAGTTTGTGTAGAGACGCGACTGGCGCGCACCCGCGATCATTTCGACAAGATCGGGACGCGCCAGCGGTTCGCCTCCGGTGAGGTGAAGATGCAGAACGCCGAGCGCGGCGGCCTCGCCGAAAACGCGCAGCCAGTCGGCAGTTGCTAGTTCTTCTTTGCGCGAGGTCAGCTCCAGCGGATTCGAGCAATACACGCAGTGCAGCGGGCAGCGATGCGTGATCTCGGCAATCAGAGCCAGCGGATTGGACGCCATTGGGAAATAATCAAACTAGCTTGTTCATCTGAGCGAAGCTCAGGACCTATTCTTGCCGCGAACAGCAGGTTCTTCGCTTCGCTCAGGATGACAACTTTGTTTGCAGTTGCTTTCTAATAGTCGATGATGCGCTTGGCGTGCAGTTGCTCTAAAAATATCAGGACGTCGGCGCGGATCTTGCC
>JBAVAA010000520.1:0-3932 GCA_049585515.1 Terriglobales bacterium
CCATAACGTAGTTTACGTGGTCACGCAGGCAGATTCGGTTTACGCGTTTGATGCCGACAATGGCACTCAACTCTGGTGGGTGAACTTCACCAACCCAGCTCTGGGCATCACCACTGCCAGCGGGAAGTATCTCCCCTGCGGCACCGCTCCAGGTTTCAACCAGGAGGGTATCGTTGGAACTCCCGTCATCGATCCTAATACCACACCCAATCCCACCATGTATCTGGTCGCCAAAACCGTGAACAATGGCACTGTCCAGGACAATCTGCACGCTCTCGACATCACCACCGGAGCCGATCAACCGAACAGCCCAGTTCTAATCGGCGCCATTTCGGTCAGCAATGCCGGACACAAAACCGTCTTCAACGCTCTTCATCAAAAAAACCGTCCCGGCCTCCTGCTGCTTAACGGAACCATTTACATGGGCTTCGGCTCGAACTACTGCAATGACGCCAACAGCGGCTGGGTCTTGTCCTACGATCAGGCGACACTGACGCAGCAATCCGCCTTTAACACGTCGCCCGACAAGGGACTCGCATCCATTTGGCAGACGGGCAACGGTCTGGCGGCCGACGAAGACGGCAACATCTACGCGGAAATCGCGGAAGCTGGCAACAGCGATTACGACATCCAAAACGGCGGCCAAGCCTATTGCAACAGTGTGGTCAAGCTGACTCCGCCCACTCTCAACGCGCCCACCGACTTTTTCACCCCATGGGACGTAGCCTTTCTCAACAGCAACGATCTTGACATCAGTTCCACTGGAGCGTTGGTTCTTCCCGATCAGGCGCCCGGCCCCTCGCTGCATGGTCATGAATTGATCGCCGGGGGCAAGCAGGGATTCGTTTTTGTTCTGGATCGCGACAACATGGGAACCTATAACCCCAACGATCCTGACGATAGCCGTATTCTCCAGAAAGTGGCCCTGATTCCCGGAGAAGCCAGCTCTCAAGTTAAGGACGTCCTGTTAAGTTCTCCCGCCTTTTGGAACAATACTGTGTACTTCGCTCCCGACGCGTCTCCACTTGTGGGTTTCCCGCTGAGCGGCGGATTGCTCGCTACTCCTCTCACCACCGTCCAGCAATATCCAGGCAGTCACTCGCCCTCGATTTCCGCCAACGGCAATGTCAACGGTATCCTGTGGGCGCTTACCCCAGGGCTCACCGCTTTTGACGCCGTTTCCCTGCAAGTGCTCTATACCTCAAACCAGGCGCCGAACAAACGCGACCTTACGCCGCCGATTGGTCACTTCGCCACCCAGACCGTCGCCGGAGGCCGTGTCTATGTTGGTACGCAGACCAGTCTCGTAGCCTACGGGCTCTTTCACGCCATCAACGTCATCAGCGGCAACTCCCAGAGTGGTACCGTTGCCACCGCGTTACCCAATCAGATCACAGCACAGGCGTTCAACCCGTACACCGGTATTCCGGACGCCGGCGTGACCGTCACCTTCAGCGATGGCTGCACAAAAGCTGGCGCGGTCACATGCGGATCGTTCAATCCTCCGTCCGCTGTCACCGACTCCAATGGCTACGTCTCCACAACCTATACCCTTCCACGAAGATCCGGCACATACACCCTGACCATGTCGGGGACGATGTCCGGCGCCACGGTCGCTAATGGCACCACCCCCGCCATCGCGAATCCCGGCGCTGTCATAAAAATCATCTCTTCCTCTGGAAATAAGCAGACCGGCGTCGCTGGTTCCACCCTGGCCAATCCCCTCGTTGTCCAGGCCCAGGATGCCTACCAGAACGGCGTTCCCGGTGTCACTGTCACCTTCACCGCCAACAACGGCGCCGTGGTCGGTTCGCCTTCCGCCGTTACCGCCAGCAAGGGGATGGCTAGCACTACTCTGCAACTGCCTAATATAGACGCGACCATAACTGTCACCGCCAAGTCCACCGGATTGAAGAATGCTAGCTTCGTCGCGTATTCCGTTAACTAACGGACAACCAGTGAGCAGTCGCAAAACGTGGCTCAGAGCGTCCGTGCGGGATGTAGGCGGCACACCCGCACGGGCAATTGACTTCCCTCTCATTTCGCGGGAAACTCGGTTAATAAGCCTGCCATCCCCCGCATAACCGCAGGCGATCGGAACAAGGTATGTTCCCGCAGCGCATTTCGAGGTCCGAGTTCCGCCCTGACGAGGTGCCACCTGATCCATCCCACACTCTCGAGCTGCACATCCGCGCCGGTTTTCCACCCGACCTCGCCCTCGACCTGGTGCTCAATGAAATCGTCGTCCGCGCCGCTGAGGCCACCCATGCCAGCGCCGCCGCTCTCGCCTTAGTCCGCGGCGATGAAGATGAAATGGTCTGCCGCGCTGCCACCGGACCCCTAGCCCCTGGCCTTGGCATCCCCTTGAACCCACGCGACGGCCTCTCCGGCGCCTGCCTGCAAAGCCGTGAACCGCAGCTCTCCGTCGATACCGAATGCGACCCCCGAGTGGACTCCGACGTCTCCAAGCGTCTCGGCATCCGCTCTATCCTGGCGGTGCCAGTCTTTGACGTGAACGGCGCCGGGGAATTCAGCGGAGTTCTCGAAGTTTTTTCCCCATCTCCCGCCGCCTTTTCCAGCACCCATCAGAAATTGCTCGAAGATTTCGCCCATGAATGCGCCCGCGTGCGCCAAGCCGCGCTCGAACTTGGCAATATTGTGGCGGTCGATTCTTCTAACTTGGGCTTGCTGAATCTTGTTGCTCCGAGTTTGACGCCGTCCGATTTCACGCCGCCCGATTTTATGATCGGCAGGCATCTGACCGATCGCCGCCTGCCGCACGAAACCTGGGCCCTCGCCCTCGGAAGTCTAACCATCTTCGCCGCCATCGCTCTCAGTTTCCTTATCGGCTTTCGGGTCGGATGGCTGAGCCCGCACCGATCCGCCTCCAGCAGTCAAATCGAGCAGCCTTCCGCGGCCCAACAAGGCCCCGTTCCTTCTGAGTTCTCCTCACCAACCCGGTCACCCGCTGACGAATCATCGCCGGCACAGGCTGAGAAATCTTTTTCTGAAAAATCTTCGTCGAGAAAGTCGTCCGCAAAATCATCCTCTCCCAGAGCATCGGAAAAAGGATCAGGGCCATCCTCTGCCACGCGCGACGTTGCCGATGGCGACTTGGTGGTATACGAAAAAGGCAAAGTCGTTTTCCGTTTGAAACCCGGTCCCGCCGGTCCAATGAACCACTCCGTCACGGAAGCGGCCTCGATTGATAAGCTCGCCCCAAACCAAAGCGTGTGGCTCGACCCCGCGCAAGCCGAAGCCCGTCTCCAAAACCGCACTGAACCCCAGTATCCCGCCGCGGCTCTTGCCGCCCACCAGACCGGCGACGTCCGCCTGGAAGTGCAAGTTGCTGAAGACGGTTCCATCCGCAATATTCGTCTTTTAAGTGGAGACCCCATCCTCGCCGCTGCCGCCACGGAAGCCGTACGCAACTGGCGCTACCAGCCCTACCGCGTGCACGACCATCCCCTCCAGTTTCAAACCGACATAACCCTGACCTTCGCTCTTCCCAACTGACCCACCGCGCTATCTTGGTGCCCATGATTTTGGATGGCGCAGCGGTTCACCGCTGCGATAGTTGGATTGTTTCGAATCGGCTTTCAGCCGTTGCGGGAGTTGCTGTGGGCCGGAAACCGCCTCGTCCGTGAGACACTACGAGAACGCCAACTCCTTGGCCCGTTGCACCGCCTTCACGACCGCCTTGATCAAGGTCACGCGCAGCTTGCCTTCTTCCAATTCCATGATGCCGTCAATCGTGCATCCCGCCGGAGTAGTCACCGCATCCTTCAACAGTGCCGGATGATCGCCCGTCTCAAGCACCACACGCGCCGCGCCCATGGTTGTCTGCGCCGCCAGCAGCGTCGCTATATCGCGCGGCAACCCGACCTTCACTCCGGCTTCCGCCAGCGATTCCAGAATGATGTAGATATAAG
>JBAVAA010000521.1:0-11800 GCA_049585515.1 Terriglobales bacterium
GTCGTAGCGCAGAACGATCAGCGCCGGAGGTTCGTCGGAGCCTTGGGCGACTCCCCAAAACGCGCCCATCTTTAGCGCTTTAATTTTGTCGGCGCCGTAGGCTTCGCAACTCAGGCCGACTTCCGCCGCCATTTTCTTCGCGCGGTCGGCGAGGATGGTTGGCGTCATGAGATTGGACGGCTCGTTGACGAGGTCGCGTGTAAAGTTCTGCGACTCGGCGACGATGCGTCCCACCTGCATCGCGCCTTCCAGTGCCTTCAAGTCTTTGTGCGCGACAATAGTGAGGGCGTCGATCTTTTGATCCTTGCGATCGCTCTTGTAGTAATCGGGATCGAAGTTGCCAATGAAAGCGCCTTCCACAATCGCTTGGACGCCGTCGACAGCGGCAACACTGCTCTCTGGCAGGGCAAAGGCAAAGCTGCGAATACTTTTCGCTTTCAGCGTTCGTACGGCGGCCCCGGCGAGCTTGCGCAATTCCGCAGCCGTAAAGTGTTTGGCTTTGCCGCCCCCGATCAGAAGCAGGCGTTTGGCCTTCAATCCGGCGGGATGGTGCAGGAGCGTGGTCTCGAACATTTTGCCGGTAACTTCGCCGCTCGAAATCACGTCGTGAGCGGCTTCTCGGACTGCGGGGTCGGCGCATTCGACGGACGGTGCGGGCTTATCTTGCTTGCCTGCATCCTTTTCATGGCCATCGCTTTCGCCGCGATCGAGCACCACGACGACCAGGCAATCGGTTTCCAGTTGAGACGGGGCAGTGGAAGAGAGGTTTGTATTCATGATGGAGTGTATTCAGTATCCACGGAAAAAGGGGAAACGCGCAACTCAGCGGTGAAAATCCTAAGGGGCAGATGACCGTGGAATCCAGCCCTTGACAAAGAACGTCAAGGACGGGGCACCGAGGTTTCGAGCACCGCCCTTGTTCACTTCTGAATCTGCTACCATTCCCGCGTCATCTGAAATTTCATCACTATGCATTGGTGGGCAACGATTGTCGGCATTGTTCTCATCTTCGTCATCCTAATGGATGCTTTTGAGACCGTGGTTTTGCCGCGGCGCATTAAGCGCAACTTCTTTCGGGTCTCGACCCGTTTCTACCGGAAAACCTGGGGTCTCTGGATGCGAGTGGCGCGGCATATTGCATCCCCGAACCGGCGCGAAGGTTTCTTGGCTTACTACGGGCCACTGTCTCTGTTTCCCCTGCTGGGATTTTGGGCGTTGGGTCTAATCCTTGGATTTGCCTGCGTACAGTATGGAATCGGCGAACATCTGACGCTGGGCAACGAAAAAATCACCTTCTGGAAAGTTGTCTATCTCAGCGGCGAAACTTTCTTCACGCTGGGCTATGGAGACATCACGCCGAGCAATGCCGCCGCCCGCGTTCTGGCCGTGATGGAAGCGGGCATGGGCTTCGCGTTTCTCGGCGTCGTGATTGGATATCTGCCGGTAATCTACAATTCGTTTGCCGCACGCGAGCTTGAAATCTCGCTGCTCGACGCGCGCGCCGGGTCACCGCCGAGCGCTGCCGAGTTTCTGGGCCGCTTGGGTTGCTGTCCCGACCAAAGGGTGCTTGATGAAATTTTTCGCGACTGGGAACGTTGGTGCGCCGACTTGCTTTCGAGTCACATTTCTTATCCGGTCCTGCTTTTTTTCCGGTCGCAGCACCCCAATCAATCGTGGCTGGGCGCGGTTACGGCCATGCTCGATGTCACGTCGCTGATCATCGCCGGCGTGGACGGCATCCATCCCGATCAGGCCAAGCTCACATTTGCGATGGCGCGGCATGCCGTGGTCGATCTGTCCCAGGTGGTAAACGCGCAATACAGTCCACATGATGCCGTCCGGCTGACGGCGGAGGATCGAATCCGGCTGCGGAAGGATCTCAGCCAGCATGGCGTGACTCTCAGCGAGCCTCCTAGTGACGGCTCGGACGAGAACGACAAACTGGAGCAGCTCCGGGTCCTTTATGAGCCTTATCTTTACGCGCTCAGCCGTCGGCTTTTGATGACTCTGCCCCCCTGGGTTGCGACCGATCGCAGGAAAGACAATTGGCAGGGTGGCCCGTGGGACCGCGCCATCCAGGCTCGGGCGCTCGAGCGTCCGGGACGGACCGTCGACGACCACTTTTGAACCGCGGGCTGGTCGAGTTCGGTCGATCGTGCTATCGAGGTGCTTGCGCTCACGATCCCGTCAGAAGAATGGAGGGCTGGTGACATGGATGCCACCAGCCCTTCTCTGTTGTATTTGTGAAGTTGGCGATCGGTCAATCGCGATCAGCTACCGTCGTCGCCGACTTCATCGAACCATTCACCTGCTGAATACCCGCTCCAGGGTAGGGTTTGTCATCTCCCATAATTCCCTTCCACAGAACCCGATTGAACAAATCGGAGTTGATCATGTCCGGATGTTTGAAGTTAAAGCCTTTGGTCGCTTGCGCCCACCAGGCGCCGTCGTGGAGCGCTTTGACCGCGGCAGTGATCGGCCGGGTTCCGGGGTTCTTACATTCCGGCACCAGCGTCGGGTCCACCGGCGGCTGGCACAGAATTCCCGGAATCGGCGCGATGTAAGGCTGCAGATTTGGTTGTTGGATAAACACGTCCGACATCGGACGCGCGTTCGCGTCGTTCAGACCCAGGTGACCCACGCCGAGGATGTCCTCGATCGTTCGCAGCACGTTGGTGGAGTTGTACATGGTGTGCACCACCGCGCCGCTGTTGGTATAAGGAGACGCGATGAACACCGTCGAGCGGTGCGCATCCACGTGATCCGGGCCGTTCTGGGCGTCGTCTTCGACCACGAAGATCGCCGTGCTACTCCAGTACGGAGAGTTGCTGACCGCTTCGACCAAGCGGCCGACGGCGTAGTCGTTGCTGGCCATCTGCGCCAGCGGGTTTTCCAGATTGGCGGCGTTCGAGCCGAAGTTTCCGAAATGGTCTTCCATGAAGTCGACCATCTCGAAGTTGGGCAGATCGCCTTTCTTCACATACTGGTTGAATTCGCGATTCCACTCATCGAAGCGGTACTGATCGGGAGTGTTAAGGTCCCAGCCCCTGTAGTAGAGATCGGTTTTGCCCTGGAGAGATTTCCGCACCGGCACCGCCTGCACCACCTTGTCCGCGAAGGCATTGCGGTCGATCGGAATGTAGAACGGAGCGCCCGCGTACGGATCGACATAATAATTCTCGTCGGCGTAGAGGCCGTAGTGGCGAACCGTTAAGCCAGCGCGCATCACGCTGTCCCAGATATAACCGCCCAGCGCATCGGGATTGAGGTCATCCGCGCCTTCGTCGGCGGTGACGTCCTTGGATCCCGGTTCAATGGATGAGCCGCCGGTGGGATCGAACAGGGTGGTGATGCGTACCGTGCTCGGACTTGGGGTACCGGTGGTGGTGTCGGGCAGGGCAATGCCGATGTTGCGCGGATTGCCGTTCCAATCGAAGGGGATGTTGTAGTTAGCGTTGCCATAGCCGACGAGCACGTTCTTGGTAGTGACGTCGTTGGCATGGCCCTGAGTGTCCCAGTTCCAGCCGTCGCCGCTTACGTCACCGGCATCGTAGTAGTTGTCGAGCAGCGCAAAACGCGTTGCCAGCAGGTGATGGTTGGGAGAGATGGGCTGCGGAAACTGCACCCGCTTGGGATCTCCGTTGCCCTGCTTCAGATCGCCGAGGATCTGATCGTAGGTGCGGTTTTCCTTCTGGATGTAGATGACATGTTTGATCTGTCCATGCAGGAACGTCATCATAGAGTCAGTCTGCGGGTTGTTGAATCCGTTGTTGACGTCCACCAACTGCGAGAGATAGCTGAGGGTGTTGGCGTCGGGAATAGGAATCGTCGAAAATCCTGCCTTCAGCAGCGCCAGGATGTATTCGTTGCGAGAAGTTGGATCGGGCGGCGGGCACATGAGCTTTGCATACTGGGGTGGAATGCTGCTGGCGCCGCAATCGTCCCGGTATTCGAGATTGGGGCCGGGAGTGGATTTCATGTTCGCCACGAACAGCCGCGTGCCGTCGGCGCTGACCGACACCGAACTCGGATACCACCCGGTGGGGATGCGGCCGAGCAGTTGTTGGGAGGCGACATCGATTACTGCCACTGCGTTTTCGCCCCCCAGGGTGGCATAGAGCCGAGTCCCATCCGGGCTGAACGCCAGCGAGTTGGGGCTGGATCCTTTGTATTTGTAGCCGGGACGAGCCACTGAAATTCGGTTTTTGATCACGTCCGTGGTCGTATTGATCACCTCGATCTCATCCAGATCTCCGTTGGCGACATAAAGCCAAGCCTGATTGGAGGAGAGGATCATGCGATTCGGTTCGCCACCGACTTTGATCACCTTGTAAGATCCGGTTGGGCTCACGTCGAGCACTTGCCCATCGCGCTGGCTGCTCACGTACGTCTTCACCGGCGCACCTTTGGAGTCGGACATCACAGCCGGCCAGTACGGCATTTCGCCGACCGCGGTGGTTTGTCCGGGAACGAAGAAGACAATTTCGTTGGTGATGGTCCGAGTTGCTGTATTGATGATCGAGAGCGAGTCGTTCTGGTAGTTGGCCACGTACAACGTCGAGCCATCGCGACTGATCGCCAAGCCCGCAGCCAGTGCGCTGAACGGCATATACATATACTGCGCAATCGGACTGTTGTTGATAGGAGTGCTGGCGAACAAGCCGCCGGTTGGGTATTGCTGTACGGGTACGTCGGCGGGTTGGTTGTGATTCAAGAGGACGAATGGAGCGTCCGGCACGTAGTTTCCGTCAGCGCTGGCTCCAGCGTTGCTGTTCTTGAAAATCTCGATTCGGTCGTCGATGCCTCCGGCAACATAAAATCGCGTGCCCGAAGGATCCCAGACCAGTCCGTGATATGTGTTTGGAATGTTGATCTTTTGCTTCTGCTTGGGCTTGGCGCCGCGGACGTCATAAACGAATACCCACTCCGCGTTCGGTGTCATGGTTGACGAAGGCATTCCGGTCACTGGGTCAAGCGCCGGCCAGGTGATCGGAGTACCGTCTGGTCCCTGCGTATAAAAGCCCGTGTTGTACCCAGTGGTAACGATCAATAATGCAGTGCCGTCGGGGCTGAGCGCCGTATTGACCGCTCCATCGGCGTTGGCAGATCCATCGGGGCGCAATCCGGTAGGCAGGTTCTGGAAGATTGAGCCCGGCGCGGCGGTCGGCGTAATGTAGAAACCGTCCGGCAGAAGGCTGCCGCCAACCGGTGCAGAACTGGGCCGCTGATCACCGGCGAACGCAGGCGCCAACAGACAGACAAGCAATGCGAACACGGCGCAAAAGCAAAAGCTGATCTTTCGTCGCATAGTATCCCTCTTTCTTGGAATGTGTGGTTGGAGCCGGGCTTCTAGGGCCTGGCAAGTGAAAATTATTTTTCTGTGGGTTTCAAAGTGGCGGCAATTGTACACCCGATTGGCTTTGGAAATGTCAAGTCTTGTCAATAAAACGTTCGCGCAGATCGGCCACGGGGCGCTGGAAGTGAACGGACGTCCTAAACCATCGCTTTAAGATGGCCTAACGGTCGGATACGGGCTATTTCGAAAAACTCCTCTTACGTTTGCGGGCCGGAGTTAAAGGTAGGGTTCGACCGTTGTCCGTCTGCGTTGAGTTGTTGCCTGTGCGCTTGTAGGGATCTGATCAACTGATCGAGAAGCGCAGACAAGCGGTGCGGGTCGGTCTCCTCCGCCACCATCGAGCAGAGTTTTCGCCAATCTTTTTCGTCAATCGTCATATCAAAAAAGGGAGGCAAGAATGTGGCCAAATTACGATCGCAATCCGATGAGCAGGGCGCCTTCGAAGTACCTGATATCCCAAGCCTTAGCCCTACCCTTAGGAGGCCCGTAGGAAGACTGTAGGAAGAAATTGCACGAAACCGGCCCGCGTTTGATCCCCATTAATCAATGCCCGGAGTCGAAAAACGATTCTTGGCAACCTTTCCCCTCAACACCGACATCTGCCAGGGGGTTTAATATGCCCACCTCGACGGACGTTCGAATCGATGAGCTGTGCGCCAGGATTCGCGTCCTTTGTTCTCGGCCGATCACTCCGCCCGTCGAAGTGAGGCTCAGAAAGCTTGCCGTGGAACTACGCGATGCCGTCAATGAACACGTGCAAACGGCCTGGAGTTCTCTGAGCGCAAAGAATGCAGCCATTCGCGCGCGCGATCCCGAGAAGCAATAGTTGGCCAGCTAAGATCACACAGAGCCGGATCTTCGATCACCCGATAATCCGATCGCCCCCGATGACCCGATGGTCCACTCCTTCTGCTAACATTTCCCCTTCATGAAGCAAGTGGGCGAAAATGTGGTGCGCATCGAAGCCGAGGCCTTGCGTGCGCTGGCGGACCGCCTCGCAGGCCCCATGGCGGCGCCCTTCAACCGCGCTTTGGACTTGATGTTCGGTTGCCAGGGCCGCGTCGTGGTTACGGGGATGGGCAAGAGCGGGCTCATCGCGCGCAAAATCGCGGCTACCTTAAGTTCGACCGGCTCGCCCGCGCTCTACCTGCATCCGGTGGAGGCGCTGCATGGCGATCTAGGGATGATCGTCCGCGGCGACGTGGTGCTGGCGCTCTCGGCCAGCGGCGAGACGGAGGAAATTCTGCAGCTGCTGGCAACCATCAAGCGGCTGCAGGTGCCGCTGATCGCTATGACGTGTGATGCGATGATCGACGACATTGCTGCGGTTCGCGCGGACAAGAGTGTCCGCGCTACACGTGGGTCTACTCTTGCCGCGGCTGCCGATATTGCGCTCGACTGTTCGATCTCCAAAGAAGCCTGCTCGCTCGGACTTGCTCCTACGGCATCCACGACGTCCATGCTCGCGTTGGGCGATGCGCTCGCGGTGGCGCTCTCGGAAAAACGTGGCTTCAAGGAAGAAGATTTCGCCAATCTGCATCCTGGCGGCAAACTCGGGAAACGGCTGGCGCGGGTCGAATCGCTGATGCACTCCGGAGACGCGATTCCGCGGGTAACGGCGGGCGCCAAGATGCCAGAAGTAATTTACGAGATGTCTCGCAAAAAATTGGGAATGACCGCGGTGGTCGAAGGCGATCCTTTGTTAGGGGATCGGTTGCTCGGGGTGATAAGCGATGGCGATCTGCGGCGGCTTTTGCAGCAGCGCGGCAAAGACACCCTCGATCTGACCGCGCAGGATTGCATGACGCGGACTCCGAAAACCATCGGGCCGCAGGAATTCGCCGCTGCCGCGCTGGCACGCATGGAAGAAATGAAGATTACCTCGCTCATCGTGGTGGATGGGGACCATCGACTACAAGGGATCGTGCATCTGCACGATCTGTGGAGCACGGAACTGGTGTAAGCAGCCCTCCGAGCCAAGCCACAGCACGGGCAGAACCGAGTCACAACTACGACGCTGAATTGTTGTACCAACGCAGAACGCGGAGAGCGCGCAGAGTGTTCCAGCGGCTTGCACCGCCGACACCTTTCTCCATCTCCAATGGAATGTGTTCGGGATGAAGAAGGTTGAGCGGCCAGCGCCCGTTCTGGTGGCGCCGCTCAATCACGACTTCGATGGCGTCACGGACGCGGCTGTCGGGTTTGATTCCTGCATTTCGTAGATAATCGAGGCCGCGCAAGACGTCGTAGTGCCAAAACGTTGGGAACGAAAAACGCAGCCAGCGTCTATCGATGACTTTGCCAGTTCGAAGCGAGTGGAACATGTGGCGATCGAGCAGATAGTTTTCGGCCCGCTTGCGCGCCCGAGTCACGGCCTTGGTGATGGCCGACGAGTTGCGCCTTCCTCGTTCGTATTCGAGCAGACCTTCAAGTACGCTGATCGTGGTGTGGAACGAGGAACGCCGGCTTTTGGGTGCTTCACAATTCCAGCCGCCATCCTCAAGCTGCTCGCCCAGGAGTTGATTGGCCAGTGCATCGTTCGGTTCTTTGAAATACGCGCCAATGCCAAGAATTCTGCCGTTGATGCAGGGCTCCGTTTCGCCACACAGAAAAGGCCGGTTGTTAAGCCGCTTAAACACGAGCCGCTTGTCTATCCGGTCGATCATCTTGCGGGCCAGTTTGCTGGCGGGATCCAGACCGAGGTCCATCAAGACGACGAGACTATAGAGGGCAATCAAAATGCCTCGGTCCTCCTTCGGCAAATCGTCTCTCCACCCGCGGGGTCCCTCGCCCCAGTCGCCAGCAGGAGATTGATGGGCGAGAAGTCGAGCTCCCCAGCCTTCGGTTGCGACGCGAGACCGCTCGGCTGCGATCACGTTGGGGACTTCGCCGGTGAGGTCCCTCATGACCTGCCATCGGATGGCCGGGTCAGAATCAAGGAGCCATTTGATGTGCGCGGGCCGAGGCGCGTAATCGTCTCGCATTGGGATGTTACAGCACGTGGTGTTTTGGTTTAGCCTGGGTGCTCGGCGTACAATTTGAATCATAGCTCGTCTTGCAATCGAGCGGGAGGTCTCCATGCCCGTGTACGACTACGTCTGCAACGATTGTCACAAAACCTTCGAATTAATTCTCACGCTGAAAGAGCACGACGCAAACGCGAAATGCCCCAAGTGCGGCAGCAAGAATGTGGAGCAGGAAGCGACCGCCTTCTATGCCGTGACCGGTAAGAAGAGTTAGGCCGGAAATAGCCAAATAGTGCCGGGTCCTGAAGTTGGCGGGCTTGGTGTGCTCCACGAAAATCCCCACCCTTGCGCAAGAATGGAGCACTCCATTCTCATGCTGGAACTTAGCGACCGTCGATAAGCCTCGTCGCCAGAAACGACTTCACCACAATCTGATTCGGTTGCATGCCCACCGGGATGATGGTGAGCAAAGAATATTCCGAGGGCTCGAATTTCTTCTTCGGTGTGCGCTTTTGAATCACGGCGACGTCCCCCGAACCGGAGTCGAGTACCAGCAGATAGTTCTGGTTCTGCGAAAGTGCCAGCGCGTCGGGATGGGTTCCTACCGGCAAATACGCGATGATCTTGCCCAAGTCGATGTCATAAACGGCGATGTTATTCGATCCGAAGTTCGAGATGTACAAGCGCGAGTTATCGCGCGAAACTACGCCGCGCGTGGGCTTAGAGCCGACCAGATAACTGCCCGACACTTCATTGGGCGTAGTTTCGATCATGGAGATACTGCCCGCGTCAAAGTTGAAGGCGACCAGTTCTCCGCCATCTGGCTTCAACGCCAGACTTACCGGAGATTTTCCGACATCGAGAAGCGCGAGCAGTTTATCGTTCGCGAGATCGCCCTTTTTGAGCGCGACACTGGCCACCTGACCCGATCCGGAGCACGAGACAAACGCCTTGCTCGAATCCGGCAGAATGGCGATGTCCTCGGGATGAATACAAATGTTGATGGCCGAGCGCACGGCCAAACGCTCCGTATCAATGATCGAGACAGAATTGTCGGTGCGGTTGCTGACAACTACGGTCGATCCATCCGGCGATATTCGCGCCAGGCCTGGACTTCCGCCCACGTGAAGCGTGGCTACAATCGTGCGTCGATCGAGATCGATAACAGAAACATTGTTGGAACCGGAATTGGCGACATAGGCTCGATGCCCATCCGGAGAAACGTCGATGAAAAAGGGACGCCCGTAAACTCCGATGGTTGCAACGACTTTGTTCTGCTCCGCATCGATCACGCTCACATTCGCAGAGCCGGAATTGACGACGTAAACTTCATTCCGCTTGGGATTGGCCGCGAGCCCAGTCGGCTCGCTGCCGACCTGAAGCGTTCTTACTGGGCGGAAGCTGCCCAGGTCGATAACCGTAACTGTGTTGCTCTTCCCGTTCGAGATGTAAGCGTACTCGCGATAGAGCGGCCCGTAGGCGGGCAGAGTTCTCTCGTGATAGTAATACCAGCCGGCGGCGAGGACGAGCGGAACGGCGACGGCGAGTAACAGAAATTTTCTCATTTTTCAGTGACGAGTTGGCCTCGCGGATGGCAAGAGATTATCAGATGCGGACAGATCAATATTGGCGGAAGCTCACTTCTACCTTAATCCGAGCCGCGATGGGCTTGCCATCCCTTTTGCGGGGGATGGCCCCTTCCCGACAGCGAAATGGGCGGCGCGGAGTCTTGCGCCGCAGCGATGCCTGCAAGAAGCAGTGTCAGGAACAGAACACGATGTGTCATGTTTCTTCTCCCTGGCTCAGGAGGTCGATTCTCTTGATGTGCCTGCTAAAACGACGGGCTCGGCAGCGTTGGGAATCGACCGTCCGAGCACCGCCGCAATCTGCCGGACCTGCACCATGAGCGCGTCGAACTGATCGGGGAACAGAGATTGCATGCCGTCAGACAATGCACGGTCGGGATCGTGATGGACTTCAACGATCAGCCCATCGGCTCCGACGGCGATCGCAGCGCGGGACAGCGGCGTCACTTTGTTACGCTTGCCCGTGCCGTGGCTGGGATCGACGATGATGGGCAGGTGGCTCAGGCGCTGTACCGCGGGCACGATGCTGAGGTCGAGCGTATTGCGGGTGTGATCGGCAAATGTGCGCACGCCGCGCTCACACAAAACAACGTTGTAGTTGCCTTCGCTCATGATGTACTCGGCAGCCATCAGGAATTCTTCCAGCGTTGCCGAAATGCCTCGCTTTAATAGAACAGGTTTGTGCGCTCGTCCTGCGCGCTTCAGCAGAGAAAAATTCTGCATGTTGCGGGCGCCAATCTGAATGACATCGGCATACTGATCGACCAGGTCGAGCGATTCATAATCGACGGCCTCGGTAACAACGAGCAGGCCGAAGCGATCGCGAACCTCGGCCATAATCTTCAGTCCTTCTTCGCCCAGGCCCTGGAAAGAATAAGGAGACGTACGCGGCTTATAGGCTCCGCCGCGGAAGAACTGCGCTCCAGCGCGCGCGACGCGTTCGGCAATCGTGAACGCCTGGTCGCGGGTTTCGATGCCGCATGGGCCGGCGATGATGGCTAGGTCCCCGCCGCCGATGGTGACGCTTGACCCTGGAAACTTGATGATCGTGTTGTCAGGCTTGGTGTCACGGCTGACCAGCTTGTAGGGCTTGGAGACGCGGATTACTTCCTGCACTCCCGGCATTTCTTCGAGCGATCCCGACTCGACCTCGCCCTTGTTGCCGGTGATCCCGATGGCGGTGCGTTGCGCCCCGGGCATGGAGTGGGCGCGGTATCCAAGCGCTTCGATTTTCTGGCAAACGGCGCGGACCTGCTCTTCGGTGGCCTGCGCTTGCATAACTACGAGCATAGGATTACCCCGAGCTATCAAGTTTAGCGATCAGGGTAGAACTGGGCAAACGCTGGCCGGAGCAGCGTTCGTGGTCGTTGGTTTTTCGATCGCGCTCAGCGCGGCGCTATCTCCTGCGAATCCATAGCGGTTTTCATCTGAAACCGGGCAGCGGGCTGGCATTCCGAATAGCCTGCCAACCGCGTCGAGTCGGAGCGGGGATCGTCGCGAGTGACGCGGTAAGTCCGCATAGTCAAACAATCCTCCTCGTCCTGCGCCGGGACGGAATCGAGAGTCGAGTCGAGATTTGAGTCCAAAGTCAGCTCGGGCTGAATGTCGCGAATTCTGGCCCGCACACTTCGATCCAGCGGAAGAACGTGAGTGCGAAACTCCGGAGGAGCAATCAGCCCGTCCAGTCGAGGTTGGGAAGCGGAGGGTATCTTGTCTGGCGCAAGCGATGACTGCGCCACAACCGGCGCCACACAGACTGCGATCAGCAACGCGAGAAGCAAAAGGCGGGGGATATGCATGAAGCCCTCCTCTTTGAGCGAATTTTAAGCTCTAAAACGCGAGGTGTACAGACGAAATTCTGCACGGCTTCTCTGCATGGCGTTGTCCCAGGT
>JBAVAA010000522.1:0-2173 GCA_049585515.1 Terriglobales bacterium
GTGCCGGGCGTCGCTTGATTCGGGACTGGCTGCGGCGCGGGCGCGGAAGGCAAACTCTGCACCGATTGCGGCCGATTGACTTGTGGCGAATCGGCCGGCAAGTTTTGCGAATACCCTGTGCAGGGCATAAACGAAATCCCCACTGCGGTGCAGAAAATGAAGAGCGATTTCGTGTCCCTGAGTCTATGGTTGACCTCAGCTTTGCGTGGCTGGCGCCGGTGGCTCTTCTTCCCGACGATGGATCAATAGATACGCAGCGGGAACGATGAAAACAGTTACCACGACCGACATCGTGAGACCTCCGATGATGGCGCGGGCCAGGGGAGCATATTGTTCGCTGCCCGCTTCGAGCGCAAGGGCCATCGGAATCATGCCGAGAATCGTTGCCAATGAGGTCATCAAGACCGGCCGCAAGCGTACGCGACAGGCAGTCGCCACCGCTTCCTGGATCGGCATGCCTTCTTTCCGAAGAGCTCGTGTGAACTCGACGATGAGAATGCTGTTCGAGACAACGATCCCGGTCATCATAATGACGCCCATCAAGGACATGACGTTGACCGTGGTATGCGTTGCCAGCAGAAATAGAATGACGCCCGTGATGCCCGGCGGAATCGCCAGGAGAATGATCAGCGGATCGATAAAGGAAGAAAACTGGGCCATCAGGATCAGATAAACCAGGATGATGGAGAGTATCAAGCCAATGGCAAAGCTCTTGAAAGACTGCCGCATGCCTTCTACGGAGCCGCGCATGGTGACGCGAATATTTTCCGGTACCTTTGTGTTGGCGATAATCTTGTCTACCTGGTGGGCAAGACTTCCGAGATCCTCGCCGCGCGGGGCAACATATACGTCGATGACGCGTTGGATTTGGTAATGGTCCACCTCCGTTGGGGTGTTGATCATTTTAATGTCCGACACGGCATCGAGTTCGGTTGGATTGACGTTGCCTGCGGCGTGTAGCGGTATCTGCTTGAGATCGGTAATCGAGTTGACCTGGGTTTCGGGATACTGCACCGTGAGCATGTAATTATTCCCATTCTTCGGATCGACCCAATAGCTGGGAGCGATCATACTGTCGGAGGTCAGAGCAGTTATGACATTGTCCACGGCTTCTTTGGAAGACACTCCCATGCGTCCGGCCATTTCTCGGCTGATATTGAGCTGGATGCCGGGGTAGTCAAGATCTTGAGGAATGAGCACATCGCTTGCATCCTTTAACTGGCGCACCTCACCGGCGATCTCGGCGGCAGTTTGATAGGCCTTTTTCTGATTATTGCCGCTGACCTGGATGTCAATAGGAGCCGGCAATCCCAGATTAACTACCGCATCCACCAGTCCTCCAGATTGAAAGTAAGTCGAAAGTTCGGGCAAATCATCGGTCAGTTTTGCCCGGACACGGCGCATATATTCAAAACTACTGACAGAGTGTTCCTTCTTGAGGCTGACCTGAACGAAGGCCGTGTGCTGTCCGGAATTGCTGGTGTAGATAGCTGAGAAATCCGGGGTGATGCCGATGTTCGAAACCACTATATCCAGATCGCGTGGCGCAACCACTTCGCGAATGTCGGATTCCACCCGCTTGATGTATTGGTTGGTCAATTCAAGGCGCGAGCCGGTAGGCGCCTTGATGTTGATCACGAACTGGCCAGGGTCGGTGCGAGGGAAGAAACCCAAGCCCATCAGCGGAAACAAGCCAAAGCTGAAAAGACAGATGCCAAGGATTCCGATGAAGGTCGCCGCGGGGCGGAGGAGACTGCGCCGCACAGCCACGTCGTAGTGCATAAGCATGCGGTCGTAGTGGCGATTGAAACCCCGCACAAAACGCTCAAACGGTGTTCTTCCCGGATGATGCGCTGCCTCTTCGTGGGTCGATTTGATGAAATTGGCGCAGAAGAGCGGCACCACCGTCATGGCGACGGCATAGGACGCGAACAAAGAAAAGACAACCGCGGCGGCCAGCGCAGTGAACAGGAAACGGCTGACCCCATAAAGGAAGACAACGGGAAAGAAAACAATCGAGGTCGTGAAGGTAGCAGCGAGCACTGGCATGGCCACCTCGCGTCCTCCCTCCTCGGCGGCAGCCTCAGGCGTTTTCCCCATTTCCAGGTGGCGAAAAATATTTTCCAGCACGACCACCGAGTTATCGATCAAACGAGAGAAGGCAAGAGCCAGC
>JBAVAA010000523.1:0-1563 GCA_049585515.1 Terriglobales bacterium
GCATCGGGGACCTGGGCCCGTGCGCGTATGAATTCGCCGATTTTCTCTCTGCTGGCGGACAGAAGTTGTGGCAGGTGCTGCCGCTGAATCCTACTGGATATGGCGATTCGCCTTACCAGTGTTTTTCTGCGTTTGCCGGCAATCCTATGTTGCTTAGTCTTGAGCGCCTCCGCGATCAGGGCTTGCTTCAGGAATCGGAACTGGCGCGGGCGGCGCCATTTCCCGATGACTTTGTTGACTATGGGCCGGTGATTGATTTCAAGATGGCGGCCTTGCGCCGGGCGGCGCAGGTTTTTTTGGCCGACGCTTCTCGCGCCGACCGCGCGGCCTTCGATCATTTTTGCGTCAGCGCCAAGCCATGGCTCGACGATTACGCGCTTTTCATGGCCTGTAAAGATGCGCACAATGGCTCCCTGTGGACTTCGTGGGAGGCGCAGATCCGCAAGCGTGACGCGCATGCGGTGAGCGAGTGGTCGAAAAAACTTGCGGTCGAAATCAGGGCGTTCAAATATTGGCAATTCGAATTTTTCCAGCAGTGGGAACATCTCAAGAGCTATTGCCAGCAGCGCGGCGTCCGGTTCATGGGTGATGTTCCGATTTATGTCGCTCATGACAGCGCGGATGTCTGGGCTCATCCCGATCTGTTTTATCTTGACGATCGGGGGCAGCCCACGGTGGTCTCCGGCGTTCCGCCGGATTATTTCAGCGCTACCGGGCAGCTTTGGGGGAATCCTATTTATCGCTGGGACTTGCTGGCGGCCAACGGATACAAGTGGTGGATCGAGCGCTTCCGCGCCTCGCTGGCGCTTTTCGATATGGTGCGGCTTGATCATTTTCGCGGTTTTGAGGCTTACTGGGAAGTTCCCGCGCATGAGACGACCGCGATCAATGGGCGCTGGGCTAAAGGGCCCGGAGAGGATTTTCTGTCGGCGCTGCAGAACGCATTTGGCGGACTGCCGATTGTGGCGGAGAATCTGGGCGTAATTACTCCTCCGGTGGAAAAATTGCGGCAGCAGTTCGGCCTCCCAGGCATGAGTCTTTTGCAATTTGCGTTTGGCAACGATCCGCAGGGGCCATCGTTTCGTCCGCACAATTACAGCCGCGATCTGGTCGCTTACACGGGCGGGCATGACAATGACACTACTGTTGGATGGTGGACTAGTTCGGGCAAAGGCGACAGCACGCGCACGCCAGAGGATGTCCGCAGAGAGCACGACTTTGCTCGCGCCTATCTCAATTTTGACGACGATTCCGAGATCAACTGGGTCATGATTCGCGCGGTGATGGCGTCGGTCGCCGATGTGGCGATTGTCCCGTTGCAGGATGTGTTGGGGCTGGGCAGCGAGGCGCGCATGAATTTGCCGGGCAAGGTCAGCGGAAACTGGAAATGGCGTTATCGTCCGGGCGCATTGAGCGGCGATTTGAGCGCGCGACTTCGGGGCTTGGTTTCGCTGTACGATCGATAAGAAGAGCATCGATAAGAGTGGTGGGTCAGTTTGAAAGACACATTCCCTCAGCGGCTAAAGCCGCTGTCGATTTTGCGGGTTGCGGCACGGCTGAAGC
>JBAVAA010000524.1:0-3866 GCA_049585515.1 Terriglobales bacterium
GATGTGCCGCGCGCGCTCGAGTACCTGCAACGCTCGGGTGGAAAGTTCTTTTACTTCGTGAGCCGCGAGACTGTCAATCCCAAGGCCCGGCTGCATGCGCGCATGATTTTCTACAACGGAGAAGATCCCGCGACCGGTTCGGCGGCGGGCTGCGCCTCGGCGTGGATGGTCGCGCATGGCGTTGCCGCGAGCGATGAGCAGGTAATGATCGAACAAGGGCTTGAAATGCATCGCCCCAGTTGCATTTTTGTGCGCGCCACCAAGCGGGATAACCAAGTCGTCAATGTGCGCGTCGGTGGAAATTGTGTAGAAGTTCTTCGGGGTCAGGTAACCATTCCAGTCTAGCCGATCAAACGACTTGCCCAGCGCGGCTGTCGACCCCATGGCACGATTCTCCTAAACACCGAAGTGCCATTGGCGCGCGCGCTACTTTACCAGCGCTGCGATTCTGTTTAGCATTCACCTCGCTTCGCAATTCAAAAAAAGAAATCAGGCATCGAATTCAAAAAACAATTGTGACGACAATCTCCCGGTCATACCGATGAAGCCCAAGAAAACGATTCTTTGCGTGGACGATAACGAGCAGGCGCTTTCCATCCGTAAAATTATGCTGGAAACGCGCGGCTACCGTGTGCTCGCGTGTAACAACGGCGAAATGGCTCTGGAAGCCTTCCGCCGCGGCGGAGTTGACCTGGTGCTCACCGATCTGATCATGCCCGGCATCGATGGTTCAAGGCTGATCGAAGAAATCAAACGTCTCTCTCCGCAGACTCCCACGGTGTTGATCTCCGGCCACACCAAGATCTACGAGCGCGAAACGCTCGCCGACCTTTTTCTGCCCAAGGGAACCTACGAACCAGCCGAACTGCTGGAACGCATTCGCCTGTTGCTGGTGCGCAAGCGCGGCCCGAAGCGACCGGCCGAACTTCGCGCGCGAGCGAGGGACGAGGAGCACGCGACGGTGGCGTAGAACCGGATTGAGACATTGAATCATTGAGACATTGAAGTATTAAAAACCTTGAGTTCGATGATTCAATCCCTCAATGATCCAATGACTCAATGACTCAATCCCGCTTCTCTCCTGTGATATCGTTTCCAGTGGATGCCGGCCTTCATTGAAGCCAGGGAACTGCGTAAAACCTACCGGGTTGGCAAAGTGGATGTGCCCGCCCTGCGCGGCGTTTCCTTCAGCGTGCAACAAGGCGAGTTCGTTACCGTCGTCGGACCATCGGGCAGCGGCAAGTCCACGCTCTTTTATTTACTCGGCGGACTGACCCGCGCCGACTCGGGCAGTGTGATCATCGACGGCGTCGATTTCGCCACGCTTTCCGACGGCGAGCGCACCCGGTTGCGCAAGAGCAAGATCGGATTCGTCTTCCAGAAATTCAACCTTCTGCCGACGCTGAACGCGCGCTCGAATATTGAGATCGCGGTTGACATCGCCGGCCGCGGCGCTCCCGACCCCGCGTTCCTGAAGAAGATCACGGAGATGCTCGGCATCGCTGGGCGACTGGAGCATCGCCCGAACGAACTTTCCGGCGGCGAGCAGCAGAGAGTCGCGCTGGCCCGAGCGCTCATCAATCGCCCAGCTATCGTGCTGGCCGACGAACCCACGGGCAACCTGGATTCGAAAAGCTCGAAGATTGTCCTCGATATGCTGCGTCAGTCAAATAAAGAACTGGGACAGACGGTGCTGATGATCACGCACAATCCCGAAGCCGCCGAGTATGGCGACCGCATCGTTCACATGCGCGACGGCGAGATCGTAACGCCGGATGAAGATCCGCAATGGTCGCCGCATCCTCCGGCACAGATAAAGACGAAGACTCTCAACCCCAGCGCATAGGTTCCGAATGGCACATCGCGACGAATTCACCAAACCGATTCTTCCCGGCAAGGGAGCGACCGACTACGAGCGCTATCTGCGGACCGACGAGTTGCTCGCTCTGCAAAAGCCCTCGGAAGAGTTGCTGCACAAGGACGAAATGACGTTCCTGGTGGTGCACCAGAGTTCGGAGCTGCTGCTGAAGGGAGCGGCATTTGAGCTTGGCCGCGCCCTCGAAGCGCTCGAGCAGGGCGACTATGGCAACACGACACGCCTCATCCGTCGCGCCGTGTCACTGCTAGAGCCTCCCATCAGCCTGCTGCACATTCTCGAGACCATCACGCCTCACGATTATCATCTGATTCGCGGCGGCCTGGGCCACGGCAGCGGCCTGGATTCTCCCGGATTCCTATCGCTGCTCCACGTCGGCCCCCGCCTCGGCCACGCGTTTCACGAACAACTCAGCCGCGCTGGACTTACTGTGGGCGAACTCTATCGCCGGCACGAAGAATTCTTCGGCCTGCACGATGTCGCCGAGCGCCTGCTCGACTTCGACGAACGCATGCAACTGTTCCGCTTTCACCATCTCAAGCTTGCCGAACGCATCATCGGAGGCCGGGTCATCGGCACCATGGGCACGCCGGTGGAGGTGCTGCAGCAACGCATGGAAAGCTGGTTGTACAAAGACCTATGGGACGTTCGCAATCAGATTACGGCGGACAACCCAACCGCGGTCGAGAAGCAGTAATCGTCTGCTCAGAACAGCATTCGCGTCGTCAGCACCACTCCGTGATTGTAGGTATGGAAGTGAGTGGTTGCGATCTGCATTCCTCCACCGAACACAAGGGCAAGCCGGTTGCGCGGATCGCGCTCCAGCTTGAACTTGCTGATCATCAATCCCGGCGTGACAAAGTTCTGCACCCGGCCGTCGTTGGCTCCGCCGTGGTAGAAAGTCGCATTACTCTCAATTTCCGGCCAAAATAGTTTGCCAACGCGGTACTGTGCCACTGAATTCCAAACCACTACGCGCCCCAGCTTCGTGGTGTAGTCCGCGGGCAGAATTGCGCCCAGCGTCGATTGCACGTCGAACTTTCCGAAGCCCTTGCCGGCGCAAACGGTCGGCGAAATGGTGGCGGCCAGACTTCCATTCTTGTAGTTGCCGGTCGGCATGGTGCCGGCCAGGGAAAAACTGATCGAATAGTTGCGCCCTTCACTGTTGGCGGCCGCGACACGGTATTTCAACAGCAGAGAAACGTCGCCAAAACCATCGAGGGCCTTCGAGTTGTGTTGGATATATGGCGGCAGCAGCGCGTCGAACTCCACCTTGTACCAGGGCACGACGTTAATGCCCTTGTTGTTGTCATAGATCCATGTATCGGTGCCGGCGGGTGCGATCTGCCGCACGAAATCGGTGCGGGCGACCTGCAGCAACCCTGAAGAAGCCGTGACCAGCGGGATGGGCCAAGAAGGTTGCTGCGCCAGCGTGTCGCGTACGCGGTCTTCCCAGTTTGTGAAAAACTCCTCGGCGCGACAAAAGATGCAGCCGCCAATCACAACCACAGCCAACACGAAGACTGCTCTCTTCTTGGAGATCACGATACCTCCCGATTGGAGTTCAAGTTGTTAGTTTTTGGACCGCAGCTCGATTCCCCACGAATCGGCGCCCTCTTTCTTACCCGTTATTCGAGAACGTGTCGATAGTTCGAATCGATTAGAAGCGGACTCTTTTCGGTGTGGGGAATAGTTGACGGGGAATGGTTGAGCGCCTTCGGGGAGCGAATGTGACGGGCGCTCGGCGGCATTGACCCCACGTACGACGTGGGACTAAACTCCTGCCGGAGGTGTTGCAATGCGTTGCTTGATGAAAGTATCGATCCCTGTCGAGACGGGGAATGCCACCATTAGCGATGGCAGCTTGCCCAGAACCATCGACTCCATTCTCGCCGACCTGAAGCCCGAGGCGGCCTACTTCGCGGAAGACAATGGCAAAAGAACCGGTTTCATCTTCTTCGACCTCAAAGACACGTCTCAAATACCGGCG
>JBAVAA010000525.1:0-3049 GCA_049585515.1 Terriglobales bacterium
CCCCAAAGACTGGTCGATGACCGCGACCAACATAGTCGCCTCGAAATACCTCCACGGACAGATCGGCACCGACGAGCGCGAAACCGGAGTCCGCCAGCTGGTGGCCCGCGTGGCCGAAACCATTCGCGACTGGGGCATCAAAGACGGATACTTTCGCACCAGCGAAGACGCCGCCACCTTTCACGATGAACTGGTCCATCTGCTCGTCCGACAGCACGTGGCCTTCAATTCGCCCGTCTGGTTCAACGTAGGCTGCGAGAGGGGCGAGCCCAAATCCGACGCCACCAACTGGCACTGGAATGCGACCACTAATCAAGTAGAGTTCGGAGTCACCGGATACACGCGTCCGCAATGCTCCGCCTGCTTCATCAACTCGGTGAAAGATTCGCTCGATTCCATCCTCACCCTGGCCAAGACCGAAGGCATGCTCTTCAAGTGGGGATCGGGCACCGGCACCAATCTCTCTCCACTGCGCTCCTCCACCGAAGTTCTAAGCGGAGGAGGCACGGCAAGCGGTCCGCTAAGCTTCATGAAAGGCTTCGACGCCTTCGCCGGAGTAATCAAATCCGGAGGCAAGACAAGACGCGCCGCCAAGATGGTCATCCTGAACATCGACCATCCCGACATAGTCGACTTCATAGAATGCAAGAGCAAAGAAGAAGCCAAGGCCCATGCCCTGGTAGCGCAAGGCTACGACGGATCGCATCCCGATTCCGATGCCTACAGCAGCATCTTCTTCCAGAACGCCAATAACTCGGTAAGAGTAACCGACGACTTCATGGTAGCCGCAATGCGGGACACCGATTTCTCGACCAAGTCGATCGTGGACGGCCGCGTAGTAACTACCTATAAAGCCAAAGATCTGATGGGAAAGATCTCCGAAGCCACCTGGCATTGCGGCGATCCCGGCATGCAGTACGACACCACGGTCAATCGCTGGCACACGAGCAAGAACACGGCCCGAATCAACGCAAGCAATCCGTGCAGCGAATACATGTTCCTCGATGACTCGGCCTGCAATCTGGCCAGCCTCAATCTGCTGAAGTTCGCGCCCAACGGCGCCTTCGACGTTGAAGCCTACAGGCAAGCCGTGGACGTAGTGATCACCGCGCAGGAAATTCTGGTAGACAACGCCGGTTATCCCACCGAAATCATAGGCAAAAATTCGCACGACTATCGCCCGCTGGGATTGGGCTATGCCAATCTAGGCGCGCTGCTAATGGCCGCGGGTCTGCCCTACGACAGCGATGCCGGAAGAGACTACGCCGCCTGTGTAACCGCCATCATGTGCGGAGAAGCCTATCTGCAATCCTCAAAAATCGCGGAGCAATGCGAGCCGCTGACTCCAATCACCGACACGGTACAGAATCGTCTGGGCATAACCAAAGCAGAAGACATGCCCGGAGCAGCCTGCCCAGGCTGGTACATCAATCGCGAGCCGTTTCTGGATGTAATCAGAATGCACCGCGCCAGCGTGAACAACATCAACAAAAATAATGTCCCCAGTTCAATCTACGAGGCCAGCAAGCAATGCTGGGACGAAGCCCTATCCCATGGAGAAAAGTACGGCTACAGAAACAGCCAAGTCACAGTGCTGGCTCCGACCGGCACCATAGGTTTCATGATGGACTGCGACACTACCGGCATCGAGCCCGACCTGGCCCTGATCAAGTACAAGAAGTTAGTAGGCGGAGGCATGATCAAGATAGTCAATAACACCGTCCCGTCCGCTCTCTTCAAGCTCGGATACACCCACGAGCAGACCGACGCCATAGTAAGTTACATCGACGCAACCGGCACCATCGAAGGCGCTCCGCACGTAAAAGACGAGCACCTGGCCGTATTCGATTGCTCCTTCAAGCCGGCCAAGGGCACGCGTTCCATTCACTACATGGGACACCTGAAGATGATGGCCGCAGCTCAGCCCTTCATCTCCGGAGCGATCTCGAAGACCGTCAACCTGCCCAATGCAGCCACGGTAGAAGATATCTCCGAAGCCTTCATCCAGGCCTGGAAGCTGGGCCTGAAGGCCGTAGCCGTCTATCGCGACGGATGCAAGCAGTCGCAACCGCTCTCCGCCGCCGGAACCAAAACCGCGAACTCGACCAAAGATGATGCAGCCAGAAACGCAGCTGCCATGTCACGTGCCGAAGACGACAATCTAGATGCGCCCCCCCGAGCCGTGCGTCACAAATTAAAAGAAGAGCGCATGTCGGTAACGCACAAATTCAATATAGGAGGCCACGAAGGCTACATCATCGTCGGCCTCTATCCCAACGGCGAACCCGGCGAGATCTTCATCAAGATGGCCAAAGAAGGCTCGACCGTCTCCGGCCTGATGGACAGCTTCGCCCTGGCCGTCTCCATCTCCCTGCAGCACGGAGTCCCGCTGAAACTGCTCTGCGAGAAATTCGCGCACACCAGATTCGAGCCCAGCGGATGGTCGAGCAATCCCGACATCGGCTTTGCCAAGTCGATCATGGACTACATCTTCCGCTGGCTGCAAATGCGCTTCCTGAGCGGACAGCAGCAGTTCCTGTTCGAGAACCTGCGTCCCAAGCCGCAAGGCGAGGTAGGGGGGGCGTCCTCGCCCGCCGGAGACGCGATCAGCGATCTCAACGCCACCGCCGGTCCCAGAACGGGCAACATCCACGCCGCCGACGCCCTAGCCAACATGATCGACATGGGAGACGCTCCCAGCTGCCACGTCTGCGGCTCCATCATGGTGCGCAACGGCAGTTGCTATAAGTGCATGAGTTGCGGAAGCACGAGTGGATGCAGCTAGATTTCTAACGGTCGATAGCGGTCGTGGCAGATGTATTTCAAGATTGTTGGCCCTATCGCCAAGGTAGAGTCAATTGCGTCAGGGACGATCCGCGAGCGTAAACGACTATGGAAGATGTACGGAAAGGACCGCTGGCGCAAGTTGAAGGGGAATTGCCACCGTAGAATTTTCTGATGGCACAATCTCCGAAGCCGAGATTCAATGGTACGAAGCTCATGGCATTGGCAAGAAAGAACACAAAATCAAGCGGATGGTCGAATAGTT
>JBAVAA010000526.1:0-6861 GCA_049585515.1 Terriglobales bacterium
GCCTGCTCTTGTGGCGCTACTTGAGCAGCTATGAATCGACCGACGACGCTCAGGCGGATGTTCACCTCTATCCCGTCAGCGCTCGCGTCTCCGGCTATGTGGTGCGGGTCAATGTGGGCGACAACCAGTGGGTGCAGAAAGGCGCGGTGCTGGTGGAGATCGACCCGACAGACTATGAAGTCGCAGTCGCGCAGGCGCAAGCGAATCTCGCCAATGCCGAAGCTACGGCACAATCGTTGAATATCACGGTCCCCATAACCTCGGTGAATACGTCAAGCCAACTTAAGTTCGCAGCGTCCGGTATTGAAGACGCCAGTGCCGGAGTGATTGCCGCCGAGAGGCAGGTGACAGCCGCCCATTCCCAACTGGAGGCAGTGGAGGCCAATGATGTGAAAGCGCAAGACGATCTCCACCGCTACAAGTTACTGGTCGACAAGCAGGAGGTATCGGAGCAAATCTACGATCAGGCCCTGGCTGCTGCCAAATCCAGCACGGCGTCGGTGGAAGCAGCCCGCGCCAATGAATCCGCGGCGCAACAATTCGTCAAGCAGGCCCGAAGCCGCCGGACGCAAGCCGATGCGAACCATCAATACGCGGAGACGGGACCGCAGCAAGTGTCGTCGACGCGGGCTCGCGTGCGGGCTGCGATTGGGGATGTCGAGGAAAAACGGGCGCTGCTTCAGCAGGCGCAGTTGAATCTGCAATACACGAAGATCGTCGCTCCCATCAACGGCGAAGTGAATAAGAAGGTGGTTGTTGGGATGAACGTGCAGGACGGACAACAACTTCTCACCGTGGTGCCACTCGATGAAGTGTGGGTCACGGCCAATTTCAAAGAGACCCAACTGAAGCACATGCAGGTTGGACAGAAAGCAGAAATCCATGTGGATTCAACCGGCCAAACTTTAAAGGGCCATGTGGACAGCATTGCGGGAGCAACGGGTCCGCTATTCAGTTTGCTTCCGCCGGAGAATGCCACGGGAAACTACGTGAAGATTGTTCAGAGGATTCCGGTGAAGATCGTTCTCGAGCCGGGCGAGAACAAGGATCGCCGACTTCGACCGGGAATGAACGTGGTGCCGGATGTGTTCCTGCAATGATTTGCCGGCAAGATTTTTGCCTGGATTAGTGCGCCCTTCCGGGGCTGAACTTCTCAACGCTATATGAGTTCTGCTGCGCTCACTCTCGAACAGGACGTTTGGCGGCCGAAGTACAATCCCTGGCTGATCGCCGTGGTCGTGGCGTTGGCGGCGTTCATGGAGGTTCTCGACACCAGCATTGCCAACGTGGCGCTGCCGTATATGGCCGGGAACCTGGGCGCGAGCAACGATCAAAGTACCTGGGTTCTAACCTCTTATCTGGTTTCGAATGCCATCATCCTGCCGATCAGCGGCTGGCTTGCGGGGGCCTTGGGACGCAAGCGATTTTTCATGTCCTGCCTGACAGTATTTACCGTGAGTTCCCTGCTCTGCGGTATCGCGCCGAGCCTCGGCTTTCTTCTTCTTTTTCGGGTGTTGCAGGGAGCGGGCGGGGGCGGGCTGCAGCCGATGGCTCAGGCGATTCTGGCAGACACATTTCCACCGCACCAGCGAGGGCTGGCGTTTGCGCTCTACGGAATTACGGCCATCATGGCGCCCACGATCGGACCAACCCTGGGCGGGTGGATCACCTTCAACTATTCCTGGCGGTGGATTTTCTTTATCAATCTCCCGGTCGGCGTGGCCACATGGTTTCTGGTGCGGCGCTTTGTCGAAGATCCTCCTTATATAAGCCGGCTTAGGGGCGCCGGCGTCAAGTTGGACTACATTGGCATCGCTCTGCTGGCGCTCGGGGTTGGAGCGCTGCAGGTGCTGCTCGACAAAGGCCAGGAAGATGACTGGTTCGGATCGCACTTCATCACAACTCTAGTAGTGATGGCCACTGTGTGCCTGATCTCGCTGGTGATCTGGGAGTGGTATCAAAAGGCGCCAATCATCGACGTCCACATGTTCAAGAGCTTTAACTTTGCGAGTTCGAGCCTGATGATGTTCATGCTGGGGATCCTGCTGTTCAGCAGCCTGGTCCTGATGCCGCAATTTCTCCAGACGCTCGTGGGGTACACCTCCGAACTAGCTGGGCTTGCGCTTTCGGCCGGAGGCTTGGTTCTGCTGATTGAGATGCCGATCATCGGCCAACTGACAACCAAGATCCAGGCGCGCCGCCTGATTGCCTTCGGGTGGCTGGCGTTGTCCATAGCCATGTGGTATTCCACCAAGCGAATTGACCTGTTGATCAGCTTCAGTGCGGCCACCTGGCTACGCATTGCGCAGGTGATCGGCCTGGGATTTCTATTCGTTCCGATAACGCTGGTCGCCTATATCGGAATTGCGCCGGAGAAGAACAACGCGGTCGCCGGGATCATCAACTTTATGCGCAACATGGGTAGTAGCGTGGGAACGTCTTTGGTCACCACGTTGATTGCGCGGCGCTCGCAATTTCATCAGGCAAGACTGGTAGAGAACATCAGGATCGACAATCCCAATTTTATGGATGCGGCGGACGGATTGAGCCGGTATCTCGCTAACTCTGGCGTGGGTAAGCACGAGGCGCAAATAACCGCGTACGCCAGCATTTACCAATCCGTGCAAGCGCAGGCCGCAACCCTGGCATATGTCGATACCTTTAAGGTCCTTGCCGTGGCGGCGGCGATCATGTTCTGTCTGGCTTTTCTTTTGGAAAAGAATGATCCTGGCGGCGGAGTGAGAGTAGCCGAGTAAATTATCAATCTGATGTAATGCGAGAGTGGCGAGAGGTGCGCATGATAAAGATCGTCACAATTGAACGCGAGTACGGAAGCGGCGGCGGTGAAATCGCTCAATTGTTGGCCAAGCAGCTTGGGTGGAAGCTTTGGGATCAGTTGCTGACGGAGGAAATCGCGCGGCTTGCCGATTGTCCGAAGGCAGTGGTCGAGGTTCGCGAGGAGCGAACCGATCCGCTGTACTACCGGCTGTTCAAATCGTTCTTGCGCGGGAGTTATGAAGGAAGCCTCAATGCGCACAAACTTAAGCCGGTAGACAGCGAATGCATTTTAAAATTTACAGAACAGGTGGTTCAGCACGCGGCGAAAACCGGAGAGTCGGTCATCGTGGGAAGGGGCTCGCAGCATTTTCTCAGGAACCGGCGAGACACCATGCGTGTGTTTCTTTATGCTCCGAGAGAAAACAAGGTGCGGCGCTTGTTGGCTCGCGGCAAGAGCGAGGAGGAAGCGGAAGAACTCGTGGATACTGTGGATCGGGAGCGTGGCGATTTTATCCAGAAGTATTTTGGCGTCGAATGGCCGGACCGCGCCATTTATCATATGATGATCAATACTGCGATCGGCGATGAGGCTGTCGTCGATATGATCCTGGATTTCATGAAGGCGCTCGGCGCAAAAGTCACTGCCTGAGCCGATGTTGGAAAAGACCCGAAGAGACCCTTTACTGGCTATGAGGGTGATAGTCCAGTTTCAGACACTTTCAGAGGGAGCCGCAGGAAAAACGTAGTGCCTTTGCCAACCTCGCTCTCGAACCAGATCTGACCCTCGTGTTTTTTTACAATCACCGTGTGGGCCAAGGCCAAGCCTTGTCCCGTACCCTTACCGACTTCTTTTGTGGTGAAGAACGGTTCAAAAATCCTTGGCCGAATCTCCTCGGGCACTCCCGTCCCGGTGTCCTGGATCTGGACTTCCACCCAATCCGGGTCGCATTTTGTAGTGATGGTAATCATTCCCTTGCCGATAGAACCGTTTTTTGTGGCAGTCGCGATGGCATGAGCAGCGTTGATCAGCAAATTCAGAATGACCTGGTTGAACTCGCCTGCCAGGCACAACACAGCGGGCAGTTTATCGGCAAAGCAAGTCTGAACATCGGCCACATATTTCCATTCATTGCGGGCAACGGCGATGGTGGTTTCAATGGCGTGATTAATGTCGATGGCGGACTTGCCTTCAGCTCCGGGATGGGAAAATTCCTTCATCGCTCTAACGATTTTTGAAATCCGCTGTACTCCGTCGATCGCCTGCGCAATCGCCTGCGGAACTTCGCGGAGCAAGTAAGCGGGATCCGCCTCCTCCGTACGCTGCAGCAACGCAGAAATCGTATCTGGAGCAAGACCTCCTGCGATGGACTCCTCACGAAGCCGCACGCACAGGCTCAGGATCTGGTCGAGGACAGGCCAGGTTTCTTTCAAGAATGTTGCATTGTCGCCGACGTATTGGGCGGGGGTGTAGATTTCGTGAGCTATGCCGGCAGCGAGTTGTCCGATAGCCTCGAGTTTTTGGGCCTGGCGCAGTTGCTCTTCCAGAGTCCTGTGTTCGGTTATGTCGGCCCCAGTGATCAGGAATCCAGTGTCTCCGGTAAAAAGGTCGACGTTGAGGATCGTCAGACCGAGGAAACGCCGGTGGCCGTCTTTCTCAAACATCACATTCTCGCGCTTCTCTGACTTCTCAACGAGAAACCACGAGTCAACTTCAACGCCGCCTTCAGAGTTGAGCCATCGGATTCCACAGTCCGGAAGGGGTTTGCCGACGACCGTATCGGTAGAAAGGCCGAACACAGTTGCGGCGGCCAGGTTCCAGCGCGTGATCTTGCCAACACCGTCGGTACCGATCAGGATGGAGGGAACGGAATGGATGAAAAGCTCCGACTCGGCGTGTGCGGTTCGGAGAGCGCTCTCGGCAAATTCGATTTCCCCAAGCATTTCGTTAAAGCCATCCACCAGCAGACCAACTTCGTCGGATGCATACCGGGTCGCCCGCAGGCCGAAGTTCTTTTCTCTGGAAATCGTCTTGGTGGTCTTTACCAGTTCAAGAATTGGCTTTGAGATTAGGCGCTTCAGCAGCACGGCTACCAGGAACGCGGCTGCCGAAGAAGCGGCCATCAGAATCAGTACGAAGAGGACGAAGCGCCGCATGCGTCCCTGAATCTCTTGCAAGTCCGAAACGAGATACACGGATCCGATTGATTCGCCGTCAAACATGATGGCACTACACTCGATTACGTGGTCCTGTTCCAACCGGCTGCCTTTCGGGGGCGGACGATCAGGAAGTTGGGTGACGGGCTTTGAGGGACCACGACGATAGGAGGCGAAGGATGTTCCATGGTCATCGTAGATGCGGGCAGCGATAATATGCGGATCCGCTTGCAGGGTCTGAAGAACGACCTCGGCGCTCTTAGGATCGTTGTAAGTCAAGGCGGCAGCAACGTTGGCACCGGTGATCTCTGCCAGGCTATTGAGATGTCCGGCAATGCTTTGGCGAAGGGTGATTACATCGTAGGTCAAAAAGAAGACGCACGCGACCAGAAGGGCGGCACTGCTGGTGGTCATCATGGTCAAAATCAACTTGCGCGTCAGTGAGAGTTCGTGAAGGAAGTTCATCGCTCGCCTCGAGCTGAGTGCGCAGGTTTGACCGTCCGAGCTACCACCAGTAGCCGCGAACTGATCTTGAGCCCCGCGGCGTTGGAAGCTTCAGGAGCGATCTCCAGTTCAATCGTCGTATTGTTGAGCGCCAGGTTGATCATTCCTCCGAGTGCAATGAACTGGCCGCTTTGCCCGACCGTGAGAACGCTCGACCCGCGAAGCTCATTCAGCGTTTGCGCGATGCGCTCCCTGTCGGGAAAGCCGATGAACAAGACGTGGCAGGATCTAAATTCCGTGGAAGCATGCGGTCGACGGGCTTCAACGGGCCGGCCGTTGATCTTTTTTCCAGAGACTGCTAGCTCCAGCACATCACTCGTATGCTCATCGCCGATCACGCAGATTACCGCGGGATCGTCGGGATTCCGGAATACTCCCGCGGGCCATTCCACGAATTTAGCGAAGTTGTACAGGTAAGCCGCCTTCACCTGACTGGCCTCCACTGTCTGGGCCGGCGCGTGCAATGCGAGAACTAAGCAGATGCCAAGGATCACAACAGCTGGGGCGGGAACTCGCCCGCTGCTTGCGATTTTGCCAATGATTGTCCGAATGCCCCAGAAAATCCGAAGCGCCGGGTGGCAGGAATGCCCGCCTCTGGAGAAACGGCATTCGGAATGGCACGGAGTGGGCATTTTCCGATACTCACTGGAAGTGAATCACGTGGGTGAGCTGTATGCGGAAGTCCCGGCCATTCTGCTGCACAATCGAGCCCACGATTTCCTCTCCCACAGGATCGCTATACGGACTATTGAAAACGTTATAGACGCTGCCCGACAGGCGGAATCCTTTGCCGAACTCGCGGCTGCTGATGGTTATGTTGGAAGTGATGTAACCGCCGACCTGCGTTCCCGCCAGAGTCTTCCGGGAATCGGTGTATTGCAGCTCGAATCCGGTTGCTAACCTGCGCCGGGCAATCGGGATTGCGATGTTTACTTTCGCCAGTTGGGTGGGTGAATCCGCCAGTCCCAGGCCGGTAGATGGATCCTCTGTCCTTTGTAATGTGTAACTGACGTGCCCTTCAACGCCTGAGTGCATCTCTCCTCCCAAGGCCACTTCCAAACCTCTGGTGTGTACGCTCTGCGAGTTGGTGAAGACAAGCAAACCGGTATTGGCATCGGTTTGCTGGTTGATGAGGTCTGTGAATTGATTGGCAAACCCGGAGGCGGAGATGCGGAAATTTGCGCCGAGGTTTTGCTCCCAAACCAGTTCCTCGGTACGTATGGTTTCGGGACTCAAGCGGGGGTTGGGTTCCAGACTTATATGGTCGCCGTAGTAAAGCTCATAAATATTAGGAGGCCGGAACGCCTGACCGTAGATTAGCTTGAATGTTGTGCGCTGCTTAGGGCTGTAGATGAGTGCGAGACGCGGGTTGGTGGTTCCACCAAATGGCTGATACTGGTCATGGCGCAACCCTGCATTCAGGAT
>JBAVAA010000527.1:0-2291 GCA_049585515.1 Terriglobales bacterium
TCGTATCAGGGCATCGCTTTAGCGATTCCGAAAGTTCTTTCGAAATCCGGTGCCCTTTAGGGGCTGGGAAATCGATATGCAGCGTGGGTATTCTCGTGAAGATCAAAGTAGCCTGGATCGGCAAAACAAAAGAGCCTGCGATCGAAGCTCTTACCGACGAGTATCTGAAACGCATCTCGCGCTATGCGGAAGTTGAAGGCCAGCCCTTAAAGGACGAGGCCGCAATTTTGTCGCTGGCAAGCGGCGGGCGACAAAAAAAAGAGCGACACAAGCTGGTGCTGCTCGACTCAAGAGGAAAGCAATTGTCCTCCGACGATCTCGCCGAGTTTCTGCAGCGCGAGCAGCTAAATGCGGTCCCGTTGCTCTTTGCTATTGGCGGCAGCGATGGATTCAGCGACGAAGCGCGCCAGCGGGCCGGATTTGCGCTTTCGCTGGGGAAAATGACGCTGCCGCACGAACTGGCGCGCGTCATTCTGCTGGAACAGCTCTACCGCGCGTTCACCATTCTCAAGAATCATCCCTATCATTTGGGACATTAACTTTATGGTAACGGGGCAGCGGCCAGTCAGCCTCCACTCGCGAGACTCGATTCTCTGGCCCCGATGAACTTCTGGCAGCTTCACGGGGGCGCGAGATTGGCTTACAGTATTTTATGACAGGCGAAACAAGTCTGAATCTGTTGGCGAGGCCCTTCCCCAAAATGAAAAACCCGTACGACGTATTACGAATGAAAGAGCAGGAGTTGATGCGGGTCCGCAAAGAGATGGAGGCTTTGCGGGTCGCAGCGCGCCTGCTGGGTGCCGAAGACACGGGGGCAGCGAAGGGCGAAAGTCAGCCTCAGCTGCCACGAGTCGTCGAAATGCCTTAAAGCTATAAGGATCTGCTTCCCGTTTGACTCGAGGCGGACGGAAACCAAAACCGTCCGCCTATTGTTTGCGTTCTCCAAATTACAAATTCTCGAACCATCCGCGTACAATCGGACATTCGAACCTATGTCGGATCTGCGCCGCGGTCTCATCATCGTGAACACGGGCCCGGGCAAAGGGAAGACCACTGCCGCCATGGGCACGGCTCTGCGGGCGGTGGGCCAGGGGATGCGCGTCCTGATGCTGCAATTTCTTAAGGGCTCGTGGCATTACGGCGAACTCGATGCGGTCAAGGCCTTTGGCGACAAGTTCATCCTCAAGCAAATGGGACGAGGCTTCGTGAAAGTCGGCGCCGAGAAGCCCGATCCTGAAGACGTGCGCATGGTGGAGGAGGCGTGGGCCGAAGCCGAGAAAGCCATCCAATCCGGCGAATGGGACCTGGTGGTGCTCGATGAAATCAATTACGCCATCAGCTACGGTATGCTAGACCCGGCAAAGGTGGCCGAGTCTCTGAAGAAGAAGCCGGAGATGGTGCACGTGATCTTGACCGGAAGAAACGCGCATCCGACAATAGTCGAGCTAGCCGACACGGTGACAGAAATGCGCCAGATAAAGCACGCCTACGAGAAGGGCGTAATGGCGCAGAGAGGAATCGAATACTAGTTCTTAGTTCCCGTTTCTCAGTTCTCAGTGGGATTGGGCGAAGCAACGTTTTACTGAGAACTGAGAACTGACAGCTGAGAACTGCCTTTATGGCTTGGTTCAAACGACAATCCGGCGAGTTGATTACCTCGGGCGAAAAGAAGGTACGCACCGAAGGGCTGTGGGTGAAGTGTGACGGCTGCCGGCAAATCATCTGGAAGAAAGATTTGGAGGACAATCTCAACGTCTGCCCGAAGTGCGATAAGCATTTCCGCATCGACGCGCGCTCGCGCCTGGCGCAACTTCTTGACGACAATCAATACGAGGTTTTCGACAGCAACCTCGCCTCCACCGATCCGTTGAAGTTTGTGGATCTGAAAGCATATTCCTCACGTCTGAAGCACGCGAAGTCCGACACAGGTCTGAAAGACGCAATCATTAATGCGCGGGGCAAACTGAACGGGCGCCCGGTAATCGTGAGCTCCATGGAATACTCCTTCATTGGCGGGAGCATGGGCGCAGTTGTAGGCGAGGTCATTACGCGCGCAATAGAGAAAGCCATTGAAACGCGGACGCCGATCATTATCGTGTCGGCATCGGGCGGCGCGCGCATGATGGAAGGCGTTATCAGCCTGATGCAACTGGCAAAGATCTCCGCCGCGCTGGCGCGTTTGGATGCTGCGCGAGTGCCTTATATCTCAGTTTTGACAGATCCCACCACCGGCGGCGTGACGGCGTCGTTTGCCATGCTGGGCGATCTCAACATCGCCGAACCGGGCGCCC
>JBAVAA010000528.1:0-1974 GCA_049585515.1 Terriglobales bacterium
CGCGAGCTCGCCGCCCTGAAGCGGATGTTCCATCTCGGCAAAAAATGCACTCCGCCGAAGGTTGCTAACATCCCGGCATTTCCCCGGCTCGCCGAACGAAACATCCGGAAAGGATTTGTCGAAGACGCTACTTACCAACCGCTGGTCGATGCCGCGGCAAGCGTGGGGATTTGGCTGCCGGCGATGTTTGAAGTCGCCTTCACTTTTGGCTGGCGCTTTTCTGAAGTGCGCAACCTCCGCGTCGAGCAGGTGAACGTCGCGAGCGGCACGATCCGACTTTATCCTGGCGAAACGAAAAACGACGAGGGCCGTGTCGTCATCATGACCGATACCGTGCGCCGGCTGCTGGAACCGTGCATCGCGGGCAAAAGCGGGAGCGACCTCGTGTTCACTCGGGCAAATGGAAAACCGGTGAAGGATTTTCGCCGCGCGTGGGTAAAAGTGTGCGAGCAAGCCGGAGTACCCGAACTTTTGTTCCACGATCTGCGGCGCACCGCCGTCAGAAACATGGTGCGGTCCAGTATTCCGGAACGCGTGGCCATGCAGATCAGCGGCCATAAGACGCGATCGATCTTCGATCGCTACAACATCGTTAGCGAACGTGACCTACGCGATGCTGCGCGGGCGATGGAACGCAGGAGTGCGGAGGGGGCTAGCGCACCGCCACCAATTCCCGAGCAGCCAACTGCTCCAACCACGACCAGTATTAACTGAGCAAGACTAAGGTAAATCACAACCCAAACCCAAACTGAAAAGGAGACAACGTTCATGAAACACGCAGTTATAAGGCAAGCGAAATCTAAACCCGACAAGGAAGCGTTGAAGTGCATCCTCTGCCAGGACGTCGACATGCCAGATGACTTTATGCCGGAACTCGACGATCAGATCTGCGAGGATTGTCAAGAACTGCGGGAGCAGCAAGCCACCCGAGGAGAACTGCAATGCAGTAACTGTCGTGAAGACATGCCCGATGACTTCAATCCCGAGGTCGACGATCCGGTTTGCGATGATTGCCACTGGGCCCTTATCCGGATGGACGAAGAATAAATAAAGGACTCGTGCCAAGGGTCGAATTGCGGATGCCGCAAGAACCTTCTCCTTGGTATCGACAAATCCAGGCAAGTCGGGGTATCTTCCGGAGCCAAATCGATAAAACTGAGACGAGATCAGGAACGCAACGAGCCCGCACGGGCTATTGCAGACTGAAATGAAATAAACAACTTGGAGGGGGAAATGGCGAGAACCACACTAGACTTGATTAACGAGTTGAAGGAAACTGCAGCGGCATCTGGAACGGCCGTAGCGATTGTCGTAGCGTTCAAGAACACCAGCAGCTTCGTGTTCGCGGGAGATGCCAACGGACTAGAAAAGCTGCACGGCTTTATAAAGCAGGGTGGAGAGCCTGTTGGACTCATCTCTAGTACGCTTCGGAGGAAAGAAGGCACGGTGGAAGTCCGTGCGCTTTCGGAGTACGAAGGGGACGCCCACATTCGGGAGTACCTGATGACCCTCGCGGCCGCGTTTGGGGCGCAACTGGAAGCGTCCGGTCAGGGCAAGATCATCGGCGAGAAGGACTAACCCGTGGGGGGTGGATCTCCGGCTCCACTCCCGATTTTCATTTGGGGAGAACCGCTATTTCTTTTCCGCGCCGGAGCCACAGCGAAAGCCCGGCGCAGGGGAGCACAGGCGCAGCCGCGCGGATACCGCCGTTGATATCATCAGTCTTCCAGTTTTTCAGTTTTCATGATGCGTGTTCTCCTCTCCGCCCTGGCGTGAACAAGCTGCATTTTAGGTCCTTACCCCCAACATGTGAACCAAAGGCTGTAGGATCAACAAGGGGGCTAATTACCAAGTGAGCGAATAAACACCCTTACAGGCACCCCCGTCCCGCTGAGCACTGAAAGTTTGTACTAGAACGCCCACCCTGCACTTACACCAAGCATAAAACTCTCGTCTTAACTGCCCCACATAGTC
>JBAVAA010000529.1:0-3905 GCA_049585515.1 Terriglobales bacterium
ATCCGACACTGTGCGGAGCCACCAATTCCGTGCTCGGCGCTTACAACTATTCCACCAACAGTGGTGGTGTGGGTGCGAACGCCCGCGTCAGCGTGTACCAGAAGCACATCGACTTGGCGCTGCATGCCCTTTATGGGAAAGGCATAGGCCGGTACAGCGCCTCAGGCTTGCCGGATGCTACCGTTGATCCCTATGGCAAGCTGGTTCCGTTGCGCAGCTATCAGGGTCTGGCAACACTCGAATTTCACTATCCCAAGATCGATGTGTACTTCAATGGCGGCGAGGATTATTCCGGACACAGCTATCAGGTTGACACCCTCGGGACCGGCAAGGTGGTGGGCTATGGAGCGGATGGCGGCGGAGGAACTTCGGCCTACGCTGACGGAGGCTGCTACACCGAAACGTTGCCTACGACGGCGAGTCCCAGCGGGTTCAATTTTGGATCGGTTGGTAGTTGCAGTGGCCAGACCCAGAGCGTACTCGAAGGCACCTTCGGCTTCTGGATTAAGTCGTACAACGGTCCCAAGGGCAGATTACAATTCGGTCCGCAGTATTCTTACATTAGCCGGAATGCATATGCAGGGGCTGGCGCCACGGCGGGCACCTTTGTTAGGCCACATGCGGTCGACAACTTGTTCTACACGTCTTTTCGGTACTACTTCCCGTAGCCTGTGAAAGCCCTCGCCTCCAGACAATCCCCTTTTCTGCCAAACGGAGGCGAGGGGCTTCTTTAACGAACAAAGATTGCGGGTCGCACCTATCGTCGGAACTATGAATGTCCTGGACGCAAAGCAGTGCCGAATGTACAACCTAAGCCTGCTCCCAAGCGTCATAACTAACAGGGATACTGGTGACTTCGGTGCTTGGGGTGTCCTGTACTGCTCATGTATAATCCAGCAGCGATGATCCGCGAATGAATTTGAAAGAGCTATTTCCTGTGCATTGTCGTGCACGACTGACCTTTGTGTGCTGGTGCCGGCTCGCACTTGTTCTCTTAGCGATTTGCTCACTTGCCGGCACCCTGGCAACTCGGTTCGCGGTATTCGGCTCGGAAGTCCAGCGGGTAAAAACGGTAAAATCCGAATCTCCGGTTGCCAAGCGCCAACACCTCCTTCTTGGCAAGGCGCTCCACGGGGTGGCCCCTCCGTCCAGCTTCACGCTCTTTCAACCACCGCGGTCGGCCGTTCTTGCCATCCCCGTGGTGGCTCCATACTCGACACCTGGTTCTAAGAGTCGGCTTCACAATCGCCCCCCTCCTTCCTGCTGACGGTATCCCTTCAGTCAATTGCTGTTTTTGGAATAAACTTCAAACATTGAACTTGACGCAGGCGGTTGCCCCGGCTCCGGCAAACTCGAACTTTGTATTTGTAATCTGTTCTTAACATCTGTGTTCTGTTCTGAAGATGTTGTTGGGAAAACGCCGGCGGTTGCTTCCCGGTGCCGGGTTTCAAAAAATGGGTGAACGCAGGCATGCGTAAGAGATCATCGTTTCCGGTTGGAAAAGGAACTGCCATCGCTCTAATTGCGCTCGGTATGGGCGCCGCCGTGGGTTGCGGACATTCGAGCGGATCCCAAACATCCGTATCCGCCGATGCAGCCACGCCTGCTGCTGTTGTGCAGGTGCGGCGTGTACCGCTTTCCAATACACTCTCCATCGCCGGCGAGTTTCTGCCTTACCAGGAAGTGGAACTCCACGCCAAGGTCGCAGGATATATCCAAAACATTAATGTTGATATCGGCGACCGCGTCCACAAGGGTCAAGTGCTCGCCGTTCTTGAGATCCCGGAATTAACGGCGCAGTTACAGGCTGCTTCCGCAGGTGTGCGCCATAGTCAGGAAGAGATCAGCCGGTCCCAGAATGACGTAAGCCGCGCGGAAGCGGATCACGCGGCGTTGCACGCTGCCGCTACCCGATTGAGGCAAGCCTCGGAGGCGCGTCCGGGCCTGATCGCGGAGCAGGAACTTGACGACGCCACCGCCAAAGATCGCTCGACGGCGGCGCAAGTCGATGCCGCCAAGTCGGCGCTATCCGCTGCCCGGCAGCAATTGGAAGTCTCTCAGGCTGACAGGGAGCATTATGCAGCGCTCTCCGAATATTCGCGAATCACGGCTCCGTTCGACGGTGTCGTCACCTGGCGGTACGCCGACACCGGTTCACTCATTCAGGCGGGCACCTCCAACGTGAGTTCGATGCCCGTCGTGAAACTGTCACAGGTGAATGTACTGCGTTTGCGGATCCCAGTGCCTGAGTCTCTGGCTGCAAGCGTGCACGATGGTGAGCCAGCCGATATCCGCGTGCAGGCGACAGATGAGCACTTCTCCGGCAAGGTCGTGCGGTCGACCGACTCGCTCGACCGCTCGACCCGCACCATGCAGGTGGAAGTGGACGTACCGAATGCAGACTACAAGCTGACCCCCGGCATGTACGCGGACGTCGCATTGCGAGTGCAAAACGATCCCAACGCCCTGACTCTTCCCTTGCAAGCGATCATTCGCGGGGAAAACAAGATCAGGGTGCTCCTTGTCAATTCCCAAAACCATGTGGAAGAGCGCGAGATTCGAACGGGAATCGAAGGTTCGGATCGCATTCAAGTCCTTTCCGGGCTAAATGAAGGCGACCGCGTGATTGTGGGCAATCTCGGGTCATACCGCCCCGGGCAACATGTCGATCCCAAGATCAGCACGATGGCAGATAAGAACTACACCGCGGAACAGGGAGCACAATAGACATGCCCGGTTTCGCCATCCGCTATCCGTTTTTCATAATCATGCTGTGCCTCATCGTCACCGTGGTCGGCATCACGACCTTGGCCCGCATGCCGGTGGACTTGTTTCCCGAAATCAATATTCCCGTAGTGGTGGTGGCGACATTTTATTCCGGGATGCCGCCGGAGCAGATTGAAGCCAACATCACCAATCCCTTTGAAAGATTCTTCACGCTCGGAAGTGGCATCGAGCACATCGAGTCACGATCGTTGACCGGAGTCAGCCTTATCAAGATTTACTTTCAGCCGGGCACAAATCCGGATGCGGCCGTAAGCGGCATCTCGAACCTGGCGATGGCGCAGTTAAGGCGATTGCCACCGGGGACGCTGCCCCCAGTGGTGCTGAAGTTCGACGCTTCCAGTTTGCCGGTCTGCCTTATCACTTTGAAGGGCGAAGGTCTGAATGAGACGGAGTTACATGATCTCGGCCAATTTACCGTCCGCAACCAGATCGCGAATGTGCCCGGAGCATCTATACCGCAACCCTTCGGCGGCAAGTACCGGCAGATTCAGGTCTATGTCGATCCCATAAAGTTGGAGGCGCATCAGTTGAGCCTGATGGACGTGGTGCGCACCGTGAATGACGCCAACACGATCCTCCCGGCCGGTGATGTGCGTATCGGTCCGAAGGACTACAACATCTACACCAATAGCCAACTGCCCACCACGGAGGAGATCAATCGGCTTCCGTTGAAGTCCGAGGGCAATTCTGAACTGATGGTAGCCGACGTTGGTTACGCCAAGGACGCCGCCGCCATACAAACCAACATCGTGCGGGTGGATGGGCAACGATCCGTATATCTTCCCATCCTCAAACAAGGCGGAAACAGCAACACCATTGCCATCGTCAATGGGATCAAGAAGTCTTTAGGCGACTTGTTCGACGTACCAAAATCGCTGGTGACGAAGGTCGTGTTCGATCAGTCGGTTTTCGTGAAGACCGCGATCGCCAACCTGGGCAGCGAGGGCGGCATCGGATTGGTGTTAACCGCCCTCATGATTCTCATTTTTCTCGGCAACGTCCGCGCTACCTTCGCCGTAATGCTTTCGATTCCTCTCTCCGCGCTGGCCGCGTTCCTGGCCATTAATGCGAGCGGAGGATCGATCAATACCATGGTCTTGGGGGGGCTGGCTCTTGCC
>JBAVAA010000530.1:0-6814 GCA_049585515.1 Terriglobales bacterium
CGGCAAACCTTGGCCCCAATATGATCGAGAATTGCGAGCAGCGGGTCATACGTGGGACGCTCAACCAACACCTCGTCTCCGCGATGCACCAGCGCGGTCAGCGCCACGAAGTTTGCCATCGATGTGCCCAGCGTGTAGACGACGCTTTCCTTAGGCACGCCGGCCCTCGCCGCCAACCGCTCCATTAGCGGCTGATATCCATACGGCCCGGTCCCGCCGATCTCAAGGTCCTCGATGCGCACCGGCAGCGCGGCCAGCCGATAATCCAAGACGCCGCTGGACGCCAGGCTGAAGCGCGCATTCGAGTCCAGTTTGGCCCATGCCAGATAGCGGGAGAATGCGTCCGGCTGCAAACCGCTCATTTCCTTCTACTCCTCATCTGCGGTAATTAAGGCAAAAGTATTCGATTACGAACCAGCAGAGCCCGCCGACTCGCGCCGGCTCCAGAACCAGTACACGGGAATGCCCGCCAGCAGCAGAACGAAACCGATGAGGCTGTTCTCGGGATAGCGGCAGATCGTATTCCCAACCACCCACCAGCATATCGCGACGAACATCGCCGTAGTCACCGGGTGACCCGGGATGCGATACCCGTCGCTGGCATTCATCTCGCCCCGCGCGGCACGCCGGCGAAAAACGAAGATAGTGGTCGCCGTCAGTCCAAAAAAAAGAAAATCCATGGCAGTAACGTAATTCAAAATCTGCTCATAGCGGCCCGAAAGCGCGATTACCATAGTCCACACACTCTGCAGGACGATGGCAACCACTGGCACACGCGTGCGCGGATCGAGCCAAGCCATTGCCCGGAAGAACAAGCGGTCATCGGCCATGGCAAAGTACACGCGAGGCGCGGTCAAGATCGACTGGCTAAGAAATCCCAGAGTCGAGATGGCGATGGCGGCCGCAATGAACGTCGCACCTCTCTGTCCCAATGCCATCCGCATCACAGCGGTGGCGGGAGTGGTTGTTGCGGCGAGCGCCTGCGGCCCGAGCGAACGCAGGCATACCCAATTCACGCCGAGATACAGCACGATGACGCCTGCGACACCGAGCAGCAATCCCCGGGGCAGGTTTTTCTTCGGCTCCCTCACTTCCGCGGCAACGAAGTTCGCCGTCTGCCATCCTCCGTAGGCGAAAAGCACGGGCACCATAGCCGCGCCAAACGAGCTCAGCGACCATTGCCGCTCGGCTGCGGTCGTTACGGTCACATGCCTCCCCGCCAATGCGAATCCGGCAATCACCAGCGCGGAGATGGCAACGATTTTCAAGACCATGAACGCACTCTGCGTGCGTCCGCCCGCTTTCACACCCAGGCAGTTGATCAGTGTCAGCGTACCGAGAGCCGCTGTCGCAACCGCCCAGTCCGGCGCGGGCACCCCGGTTAGTTCGACAAAATAGCGCGCGAAGGTGATCGATACCGCCGCCATGCCTCCAGTCTGTATGACGAGTAACAACACCCATCCATAGAGAAATGCAACGGCTGGATGATAGGCCTCGCGCAGGTAAGCGTACTGGCCGCCCACTGCGGGCAGCGTGGCCGCGAGTTCAGCCCAAATAAAAGCGCCGCCCACGCCGACCACCCCGCCGACAATCCACGCACCCAGGATCAAAGCTGGTGTATGCACCTGTTGCGCCACCACGTACGGATTTATGAATATACCGGAGCCGACAATGCCGCCCATCACCAGCATGGTGGCATCGAACAGCCCCAGTTGACGCGCCAGGTTAGGCTTTGGTGCGGACGCGTGATCCTTTTTCGGAGAGTCGGCGTCCGGAGAATCAGCCTTCGGTAAGTCGGTCACGTTGTCGGCGTAGCAGGTGTAGCCGCGCCATCAGTTTTATCAGGGACATAGGGGAACTGGCGAATGCGCCAGATCTCCGAATCTCACTGCACGACGACCTTGCCCGTCATCCTCGGATGGATCGAGCAGTAGTAGGAATACGTCCCTGCCTTGGTGAATGTGTAGGAGAAGCTTTCGTCGGTATCCATCGCCTTGGATTTGAACACGCCGTCTGTGCTTACCGCCGTGTGCGGAATGTCATCTTTGTTTGTCCAGGTGACTGTCGCTCCGACGGGTACCGTGACCGTCTGTGGCCCAAAAACGAAATTGTCAATTTTCACCGCCGAGTTTGCCGGCGACGGTTGGTCATTAGCCGTCACGCTCGCCGATCCCGCGAACATCAGCACAGCCGCAATCGCTAGCGGCGCCGTTAAACCTGCAATCCATGCATTTTTCCGATTCATTTTTCTCTTCCTCTCTAGTTTTGTTTTCGTGCGTGATCTTTATTGTTTGGCCAGACTCCCGCGGGCTAGACAAGCCGCGAGTCAAATACGCCGAGGTCGCGATTCTCCGATGCTGAAGGGCTCGAGTCCGCCAGCGGCGAATCGACAATTGCCAGGCTGCGGCCGCTCACCCGATGGTTCACATCGGTGATGCCCAACACTCTCTGCAACTGGTCGGCTGGCACCTTCATCGGCCCGGCCGAAGGAGCCGTTCCCGGCGCTGGCTGAGGGAAGGCGGTCGACATCGCGGTGTGGAATGAAACCTTGCCTTCGATCTTTTGCATGATCTGGTGAATATGTCCGTTCAACACAGTCACCGAGCCGAAGCGCTTAACGTAAGACAAAGCTTGTTCGCTATCGTCGGTTCCCCAGCCCCAATCGGGATAGATGGTCCACAGCGGAATGTGAGCAAAGAGCACAATCGGAGTGCTGGCCGAGCGGCCCTTGAGATCGTCTTCCAGCCATTCCAGCTGTTCGTTGCCAAGCGAGCCCATGCCTCCAGCTTTCAAATTGGCGACATTCACCAGGCCGACGAAATGCACACCCCTGTGATCGAAGCTGTACCATCCCGTGCCCTTTGTACCTTTCCCGTAGCGCTGGAGAAACTGCTCGCCGTTATCGCTCAGCATGTCATGCTCACCGGGCACAAAATAGATCTGTTTCGCGGACGCTCCCTTCAACACCTGATCCAGCGTATCGAACTCGCTCGGCTTCGAAAGTTGGCTGAGATCGCCGGTGTGAATGATGAAATCGGGCTTGTGGGGCATGGCATTGATCTTGTCGATTGCCTTCTGCAGAGTGGCCGTGACGTCCGGATTGGCCGGCTTGCTAAACCCGATATGGCTGTCGCTGATCTGCACAAAACTGAAGTCCCCGCCTTTGCCGGCGCCTTTGCCGTAGCTCTTGGCGAATGCCTGGGACACCGGAATGCCGCCGCTCATGGTCCAGACCAGGCCTGTGCCCGCCCATGCCATGCACTTCAGAAATCCGCGACGATCGACGCCATCGTCATTGAGGTCGTGTAACTGCTGATCGATAAGATCTTGCTTTTGGTGCGGCATTTGCCCTCCGTGGTTTGTAGGTTCTGAGGTGATAACTCGCGTAGGTCGCTTTTATTCCCGGCAAAATCGCAGCCGACCACGGTGCGACGTCGGCGCAGTCTAGCCCGGCCCGTTTACGCCGCTTAGAAAACCACCCAGGTGCCCGGTCAAAGCGATGATTCCAACGCCCAGAAATTCAAGCGCAAACCGATAGTTTGGCAAGACTTTCGGCAAGACTTCTGTCCACCGTCGCGCTCGGAAATGTACCCACCACACCAGCCAGATCATCACGCTCGAGACACAGGCAAGAATCAGGTGCAGCAGCAATATGCCCTTCAGTTTCTGCCCCTCAAGTTGGAACCGCCACGCCAGAGTGCCGGTGGCGAGCACCGGCAATGTTGAAATTGCAGCCGCCAAAAGGTTGTAGTACGCAGCGTCCGCCAATCCGCGGCGCTTCGTCCACTGCGCGATCAGGTCGAATACGACCGCCGAAATAAACAACGCGATCGGAAAGTGAATCAGCACAACATGCTGCGCGTGCCTCGCCATAAGTGCAGTCTTGAGATCAAAAGGATTTCCCATCGGAAATGCTCCCTAAAATTGCGTGGAGGATGCTGCCGGAGAATCCCATCCCTCAGCGCCTATCGGTCACCGTCGATAACGGATTGACCGATCCTTTATTCCCTTCCAATGCATAAACGTGAAGGGCTGCTAGAAAACTTGCCTCAACCTGCAATTTCCGGAAACGAGCTGACAAGTAGGGAATAAATCCGCGGCCGCGTTGTTTTACTATGTGGACGTGTCTTCCGGAGCGGACTCTCAACTCGTCTCGTTCGAAGAACTGGCCATGCCACTTTTCGATCAGTTGTACAACTTCGCGCACTGGCTCGCGCAGAATCGAGAAGAAGCAGAAGACCTGGTTCAGGAAACCTACGCCAAGGCTTTGAAAGGGTTTTCGTCGTTCCAGCCGGGAACTAATTTCCGGGCGTGGATGTATCGCATCTTACGCAACACGTTCTTAACCTCTCGTACCGGGCTGAGAGCGACGATGACTGTGCCGCTCGATCTGGAAGAGGACGAACCTGAACTTGCCGTGGAGCGCGACACGCCGGAAACACTCTTGCTTGACCGCTCCAACCGTGAGCAACTGCAGAGCGCGATCGATGAACTTCCGGTGCACTTCCGCGAGATCCTGCTTTTGTGTGAGGTGGAAGAAATGTCGTATCAGGAAATTTCGGAAACGCTTTCGGTTCCGATCGGCACGGTGATGTCGCGATTGTCGCGCGCGAGAAGAACATTACGCGACCGCCTGCGGCCACAGTCGCAAACCGGAACGGCGACGGCGGCAATGAAAAAGGAAACGACGCATGGTGTGTGAAGCCTGGCGGGAAAAACTCGACACCTACCTCGACGGTGAGCTGCCGGAGCAGGAAATGCGCACCTTCGACGCTCATGTCCGCGGCTGCCCCTCGTGCGCGGCGGCTGCCCTCACGCGAGTACAGATGAAGCGCGCCGTTCAAGCCGCTGGAAAGCGCTTTACTCCCAGCGCCGATTTCCGCAAACGGATCGAGCGGAGCGTTGCACGCAAACCGCAAAGCAGTTTCGGTTGGGGATGGATGGCAGTCGCGGCAACCGCGATTCTAGTGGCCGGGGCACTGACATTAACCTATGTGCAAACCGGGTCCAGACGAGAGGCAGCGTACCGAGATCACATCTTCACCGAAATCGCCGACCTCCATGTGGCGACACTGGCCAGTGCTTCGCCGGTGGATGTAATCTCCACCGATCGGCATACGGTAAAACCGTGGTTCCAGGGAAAAATCCCCTTCGCCTTTAATTTGCCGGAGCTCCAGAACTCTCCGTTCACGCTGCTTGGCGGCCGCGTCGCCTATCTGGATCAAACGCCGGGCGCACATTTAATTTACGATGTGCGGAAGCACCATATTTCCGTGTTCATATTTCCGGAACGTTCACTATTGCTGTCATCGAAATTATCAGCCAGCACCCTAGACGAAAATAACGCTTCGCCGAAGCAGACACCCTTCAACATGGAAACATGGAGTCAAGGTGGCCTTCGCTATTTCGTGATCGGCGACGCAAGCGCCTCAGATATCGATGGTCTTGCGAAATTGTTTAAGGCCGCGTCGTAGATTGTGACGCGTTTCAAGAACTGGCGGAGAGGGTGGGATTTGAACCGCTTAACCGCTAATAGAATGTGTAAGTTACTGACAATACGATGAGCAAGACGGGCAAGATGGGCAGCAAATGCTTGATTCTTGTGCAGCCCTTGAGCAGATGGCGAATAGATTTCAGCAACCACTTGATCCAGGCTCAATGTATCGTTTCGCCGCAGGGTGAGGATACCACCGCTGGATGGGGTGAGCAATTTTGAACAGTCACCCGAATCGGGATTCTGTAATATGCTGGCGTAGATCGATTGGACAACTCCGGGAGGCGTTCTATGAAAGCGTCGTTCTCAGTCCTTGCAAGCGCTTCTGTTGTTGGATTATCACTTCTTTCAATTTCTGCCGTAGTAGCCTACCCACTTCACTCCACACTACTCACATTTGCTCAGGTGACGCCGCCGACGCCAGATCCGGTAGCCAAATTCACCACCGCCGAGGTCATTTTTTATACGACAGGTGAGGATAAAGATGGCGATACTGAAGTAGAGTTATTTGTCTATGGGACCGCTGGCGACCCGCCGAAGGCATATCTGGACATCGGCGGTGGGAAAAATCCTCATGTGCCAAATGCGGGCTTTCCTAAGAACTCAACGTCTGGGGTATATCATCTGCCACCTGTAAACAATGGGTTCAGTTACGGTGATTTGGCCAAGATGCATTTCAAGGTTCACCCGGCTCCCCGTGGGAAGGATGTATGGAACTTCAGAATAGAGGTCATGATGCACTTCAGCGACGGTACTAGGGCCTGGATGAAGAGAGCTGAGGCAAGTGTTGGAACTGTTCATACTCGGGGAATTGATGATGCTATCTGGCCTCTAGGCGACCTGACGATTAACCCACCATGCGTGCCACCGACCGGGCTTTGCCGTTGATGTGACAGTCAAGGCACAGGTTGACGAGCGCAGGGGGTGAAAGGTAAACTTCCAGCCTCCATTCAAGTTTTGACCTTTGGCCTCGACGAATTGCGCGGGGCCTTTTTTGTCATCGGGATAAACAATGGCCAGCCTCTCAAATCACATTGACAGAATACTCAGTCATGGCGAGTGCCTAACGGCAGTAGAGATCTTCCTGCGACTGGATGCAGAACGTAGCAGTCCCAATACTTTCACGATTTCAGAAATCGTCAGGTGCGCGGACAAGATGCCTGGTCTTGTCAGGTCTGGAAAACAGTATTGCCGCAAACAAGAAAAAGAATGATTCTCCCTCTTTAAAGCATCGCTGAGATCACATTTTTTACACGATTTCCTGTATTGCAAGATCGAGCAACCGATTGGGAAACTGCCGGCATAATGGCGAAAAAGAGG
>JBAVAA010000531.1:0-7294 GCA_049585515.1 Terriglobales bacterium
ACCTCGGCCAAGGCGGATTTTGCCAAGCCTTATCACCACCGCGTCAACGAGGGCTTGGTGCAATGCAACGACTGCCATAACCCTCATGGAACCGCGACCATACGGCAGGTGCGAACCTTGCCGAGCGGGGATGCGGTTTGCTACAAGTGCCATGCCGACAAGCAGGGGCCCTTCGTCTATGAGCATGTGCCGGTGAAGACCGAGGGTTGCACCAGTTGCCACACACCGCACGGTTCCACCAATCCCCGGCTACTCAAAGTAAGCCTGGTGAACATGCTCTGTCTGCAATGCCATACCTTCCCGACGGTGGGGCCGAGCGGGCCCGTACACAACCAATCGGCGAAGTATCAGGCTTGCACCGTGTGTCACACGCAGATTCATGGGTCTAACTTCAGCAGTGTCTTTTTCAAGTGAGGGAGAACCGATGCCGACGCCAGGAAAACTCGCTTTGCAAGCTTTGTTCGCGGTGTCACTCTGCGGCTGGTTGTTAACGCCGAGTCTGCTGCTTGCGCAATCCCCGAGCGCCGACCAGAATCCCCCGGCGGAGGCAACCGGCGTTACCAGCGGTGGCTATGTGATTCACTCGTCGGTTGAGCTGGGTTATCGGTCCAACACCGTGACGGGCAGCGGCGATATGTATGACACGCTGGTGAATCTGCAGCAAGGTCCGCGGCTTCTCGACCAGAGCCTTTCGATGCAATCGGTCGACCATCAGGGCTTCCTGTTCGACAATCTCTACCTCAACAGCTTTGGGTGGGGAGGCGATCCCAACAACGCCTTGCGGCTGCGGGCAGATAAGAACAAGTGGTACAACCTGGTGGGGAGTTTCCGCCGCGATCAGAATTTTTCCGACTTCGACTTGCTGGCGAATCCGTTGAACCCTCCCACGTCCAATCCGTCGATTCCGGCGCTCAACTCGCCCCACTTATTTGATACGACGAGGCGCATGAGCGATGTCGACCTCACGCTTCTGCCGCAGTCCCGCATAAGTTTTCGCCTGGGATATTCGCGCAACAACATGACTGGGCCTTCTTACAGCAGTGTGCACGAGGGTACGGAGGGACTGCTGCTACAAGACTGGAATACCACCATGGACTCCTACCGCTTCGGGGTGGACTGGAAAGCCGCGCCGCGAACGGTGATCAGTTATGACCAATTCTTTAATTACTACAAAGGAGACACGGGCTACGGACTGGCTCCCTTTGCGCCGGCGCTTTTGTCCACCGGAGTTCCGGTTGAGTTGGGATTATCCATCGACACTGCGAACAGCGAACCCTGTGCAGTGAAGGCGCCGGCGACCAGTCTGATTAATTCCAGTGGCGTCCTGACCAACAACTCCTGCAGCGCCTACTTCAGCTATTCGCGCAATCAGCGGATTCGCACTTCCACACCCACTGAGCGGCTCAGTCTGCGCAGCAATAACATGCAGCGGCTAGACCTGGTTGCTTCTTATTCCTACAGTTCCGCAAACATGAACACTCCCTTGGACGAGAACTTCAACGGTCTGCTGACGCGTACCTTCACCCGTGCCTTCACCGGCACTGGGACCGCCGGCGCGAATCGGATTTCCAACGTGCTCGATGCCGAAGCCACGCTGCATGTGACCCAACATCTGCGCCTGGTCGAGAAATTCTATTATTGGGCTTACCGCATTCCAGAAAACGCCAATTTCACCGAAGTCGATAGCGATTGTACAGTTCACGGCACATGCAGCCTGCTGACTGCGCTGAGCGCTACCGCGCCGACCACGTCCAACACCCTGGCCGCGTCCTCATTCAACCAGACCTGGAAGAGAAGTCAGACCGATCTAGCCTGGGACATTTCGAAAAAAGCGGGAGTCCGGATCGGTTTCCGGTATGGCGATCAGGTCTTCAACCTTTTCAACAGTTATTCGGGAGTCGAAACCGACAACGGCTTTACCACGACGGGCGAGGACCATTTCGTGGTCAACGAATACACAGGGCTGCTTGGGTTCTGGGCACGGCCTACTCATGCCTTGCGATTCAATTTCGACCTGGAGCACAGCAATTACGACAACGTAATCGTTCGCATGGCTCCGCGCAAGGAATCACGCTACCGGCTCCAGGCGACCTATACACCTCGCCCGTGGGCGGTCCTGGGCGGCTCTATCAACATTCTGCAAGATAGCAACGCCGCTGCGTCAACCAATTACGTGGGACACAACCAGAATTACGGATTTACCGCCTCGCTGGCACCGCGCGAACGCTTCGGGGTGGATCTGGCGTACAACTTCAACAGCGTGATCCAGAATGCGCTGATCTGCTTCAATGACACGGTGCCAGCCGGGGCGACCCTCCCGTTCGTGACGGGCGCCACCACCGGCACTGGCACTTTTTGCACAACGAATGAGGCGACGAATCCTCTGCTAAACAACTCGTACTACACCAACCACACTAATTTCGGAATGACCACCGTCAGGTTCAAACCCGAAAAGCGAGTGACGGCCAATCTCGGCTACAGCATCACCAGTGTTGACGGCAGCACCCCGCAGTTCAACTATCTGCAACCGCTAGGCTCGTTGCAGTACAAATACCAGCAGCCGGTGGCCAACCTGAGCGTGGATATCGGTCATAGGCTGGCGTGGAATATGGGCTGGAATTATTACCAGTACGGCGAGGGATCGTTTGTGGGCCCAACGGCGCCACGCTATTTTCATGCCAACAACGTGACCGAGTCCCTGCGCTACGCATTCTGATTTTTGTTGCTGCGCGGGGACAGCCGCTCTCGGCCGTCGTGGCCAAACGAAGCTCGGCAGTTCGCCCATGGTCACAGCAATTTTTGCCGTCGTATCCCCTTCCGACGACGTGAATCAACCCGTCGATCTCGCCGCGGCGGCGCTGAACGACGAAATTGTCCGAGCCTTGCTCATCAATATTGCCAACGACGACCGTCGCCCGCAGTGGAAGCCGGATAGTTTCTTCCGCAGATACGCGAAAATCGACACCGTCGGACAATAAGTTCCCGAAAATCCGACTGCCTTCGTTGTCACCGGACTCCTTGCAGAACGTCTTGCTATAGAATTCACAAATGTCGTTGCTCCACGTCGTCATCCTCGCTATAGTCCAGGGATTCGCAGAACTCCTACCCGTATCCAGTTCAGCCCACGTGATTGTGGCCGAAAAGCTGATGGGTTTAGACCCATCGTCGCCGACCATGACTTTGCTTCTCGTCATGCTGCACACTGGCACAATGTTTGCCGTGATCGCCTACTTCTGGCCGCAATGGCGAAGCACCTATTTCCAAAGCGCGGCCGCATTTAAGAAAATCGCTGGTCTAGTCATCCTGGCGACCTTTCTCACCGGGATCGTGGGCGAGGCTTGCATAAAGGTCGTCGAGAAAACCATTTTCCGAGACATCCCGCACGCTCAGATTGAAGATCTGTTCGGCCGACTCGACCTCATCTCCCCCGCCTTGGCTGCGGCCGGAATCCTGATTTTGATTGCCGGAATCCTGGAGAAGCGCAACTCGACAAAACGGGAATCGGCGCCAACCTTCCTCGAAGCTCCCGAAGTGAACGCGAGCCAGGCTGGACTGATCGGTGCAGTGCAGGGACTCTGTCTGCCTTTCCGCGGCTTTTCGCGCTCGGGAGCAACCATCTCGACTGGCATGCTCGCGGGAGTGGCCAAATCTCGCGCAGAGGCTTTCAGCTTTGCACTGGCTGTAGTCCTCACTCCTCTGGCTGTCGCCCGCGAGGCAATGCGGCTCGTGAAGGCCGAGCACATCAGCAAGACGCCGAACCTTGTTGCAGGCGTGTTTCCAAGCTTGCTCGGCGCGGCCCTCGCTTTCGTCGCAGGACTCCTCGCCCTGAAATGGCTTACCCGATGGCTGGAAGGCGGACGCTGGTATCTATTCGGCATCTATTGCCTGATTGCCGCAGCGGTGGTGGCTGCGCTGTACCGCGCGGGCTATTAATCGGCGGTCAGAACCTGTTCACCCGTTACAATCACGTGGAGGATTTCCAAAGTTATGTTAGGCTCTGCTCGACCCTATGCTGCGAAGAAGACATTTTTATTCACAATTAAGTTGTTAGTCACCGGAGCTATGGCCATCGCTTCTCTCAACTCCGCACAAGCCGCGACCGCCGATTTCGGTCCCTCGAACCCTTTCTACGCGCCCAGCACGCTGCCGTTCGAGGCGCCACCCTTCGACAAGATTAAGGACGAAGACTACCAGCCCGCGATCGAAGCGGGTATGGCGCAGCAGAAGGTCGAGATTCAGGAGATCGCAGACAATCCCGCCGCGGCCACTTTCGACAACACCGTTGTCGCGATGGAAAAAACAGGTTTGCTGTTGGACCGTGTCTATGCAGTCTTCAATGGAGTTACGGGCGCGAACACCAATCCATTCCTTCAGAACGTTGAAACCATTGAGGCCCCGAAACTGGCCGCGCATCGGGATTTCATCTACCTGAACACGAAACTTTTCGCGCGCGTCGCCACGATCTACAGAGATCGCGCCACGCTTAAACTTGATCCCGAGTCGCTCAAGCTGGTGGAATACACCTACGATCAATTTGTCCATGCCGGCGCGAATCTTTCGGAAGCCGATAAGACCGAACTGCGAAAGCTGAACGAAGAAATCTCTACGCTTTCGAACGCATTCAATACGAAACTTCTCGCTGCGACTAAAGAAGGCGCTTACATCACCACCGACAAGAGCGCGCTCGCCGGCCTCTCTGAAGCGCGTATCGCGGCGACCGCGCAGGCAGCCAAAGGCCGGAAAGTTGAAGGCTTCCTGATTCCGCTTCAGAACACGACTCAGCAGCCCGACCTCGTTTCACTGAGCAACCGGGCAACCCGCCAGGCCATCTTTGAACACTCCTGGAACCGCGCCGAGCGCGGCGATGCCAACGACACCCGCGACACCATCGCACATCTTGCCCAACTGCGCGCACGCAAGGCGAAACTTCTTGGTTATCCGAGCTATGCCGCGTGGAAACTCGAAGATCAGATGGCCAAGACACCAGAGAGAGCACTGCAGTTCATGGATGCCATCGTCCCCGCCGCGACCGCAAAAGCAGCACGCGAGGCTAAAGACATCCAGGCTGTGATTGACGCCCAGCATGGCGGCTTCCAGGTACAAGCCTACGACTGGAATTTCTATGCAGAGCAGGTCCGCAAAGCCCGCTACGACATCGACGATGCGGAGGTTAAACCATATTTCGAACTCGATAACGTGCTGCAGAACGGCGTGTTCTACACGGCCAATCAACTCTACGGAATCACTTTCAAAGAGCGCCACGACATTCCTGTTTATCAGCCCGACGTTCGTGTCTTCGAGGTATTCGACACCGATGGCAAGCACCTCGCCCTCTTCTACTGCGATTATTTCAAGCGCGACAACAAAAATGGCGGAGCCTGGATGTCCGAATTCGTCGGCCAATCACACCTGCTGGAAAGGCAACCGGTGGTCTATAATGTCGCCAACTTCCCCAAGCCGGCCGCCGGCGAACCCGCTCTAATCAGCTTCACCGATGTTGTGACCATGTTCCATGAGTTTGGACATGCGCTGCACGGCATGTTCTCCAATGCTGAGTATCCCAGTCTCGCCGGTACTTCAACCGCCCGCGATTTCGTCGAATTTCCGTCGCAGTTCAACGAGCACTGGGCGCTCTATCCAGCGGTCTTTTCCCATTACGCGAAGCATTACAAAACCGGCGAGCCCATGCCGCAAGAACTTGCGGCGCGGATCAGGAAAGCCGCAACTTTCAACAAGGGCTATGACATGACTGAAATTCTAGCGGCCGCCGAACTCGACATGCAGTGGCACTTCCTTTCTCCGACCGCGCCGCTCCAGAATCCGGATGAGTTCGAGAAGCAAGCGCTCCAGAAGACGCATCTCGACGTGAGTTACGTGCCGCCGCGCTATCGTTCCACTTACTTCAGCCACATCTGGCAGAGTGGATACAGCGCCGGTTACTATGCCTATCTCTGGACCGAGATGCTGGCCGACGACGCCTTCCAGTGGTTCGAAGAAAACGGACAACTCACGCGCGCCAATGGCGACCGGTTTCGCAAGATGGTTCTTTCGCGGGGAAACACCGAGGACCTCGCCAAGATGTACGAGAACTGGCGTGGCGCGCCTCCTAACACGAAGGCGATGCTGAAGCACCGAGGGCTGGAGGAGTCTGGGCCGGACAAATAACGCACGCGGTGAGAAGCTACATCAGTGAGCCGCTTGCGTTCGCTCCGAGAGAAATTCGTCGCGGCACTGTTTTGCGGCGGAGAGCACCTGCGTGAACTCCGGTGTGCCACGAAGCTTGGCCCATGCGGAATCGTTCTGTAAACCCGTGTAGGCGCAGAAATGCCCGGAAATCGAACTCTTAAGCAACTGAACAGCTGCATCTTTTTGCCCGCAGAAAAGCAGGTCAGCGGCAACAATGTAACGGGGTTCGGGGTCGGGATCCGTGAGTTGGCGGGCCAGAGTCTCCTTAATCAGGGTAGGCGCATCGGCGGATGGAGGATTTTGGGTGCACGCGACCCCGAGCTTGAACGAGAAGTCCTGTGAATCTTTAAACTTCTCGGCGATTTCCCTCGCCTGCCCTATTTTCCCGTCGCGCAAGTAATGGCGGATGAGGTTATCGGCTTGCCACTCCGATCCCGCATCGAGCTGAAGAAAATCCATCGCATGTGCGTAGTTGCCGAGCTGGTCGAAGGTGAACGCGCACGAGCGCCACATAAAGTTGCCCGAATCGAGGGCTAGTGCGGCGTCGCACTCGCGTGCCGATTCGTCGACCGCGCCTCCATAGCGAAGCACATACGCCAGCGCGAAGTGGGCCTGAGCGTTCTCGGGATGGCGCGCCACCAGGGCGCTCGCATCCTGGTAGGCCTTGGCCAACTCGCCTTGTTCGACCCGATTCGAAATCAACCAGGCAGCCGCAAAACTGTAGTTGGGGTCAAGGGAAATCGCCCGTTCCAAGGCCGCGTTCGAGCGCTTGCGCATTTCCTCGCCGCCGTTCGAATAGGCCCCATCGTAATGGTAGCGAATCCCGAGATAGCCCCAGGCGGGCGCGTAATTAGGGTCTAGCCCCACGGCGCGCTCTAGCATGGTAATCGCATCTTTATTTGGGAGGGGATCATGCGGCAGCGCAATACTGCGCAGGTAGAGGTCATAAGCCTCTTCATTCCTGGGATGCGTGCCCGCCTCCGCAGAATCCGTTCCGGCGCCCAGGGCGGGGACCAATCCCTGGCGAACTTTCGCTGTGATCTGGTTGCGCATGGCGATCATGTCGGGAGCGGCGACGGTCATCGTATCTCGCCAAAGCGTACGGTTG
>JBAVAA010000532.1:0-3973 GCA_049585515.1 Terriglobales bacterium
TACAAAGTGTTGTCGATGGTCGAGGGCGCGACTCCCAGCCGCGAGGCCGTCGCGCGATCGATAATCAGCGAGACCGCCAGACCGCCCGTCTGCTGGTCGGTGGCTACATCCTCAAGTTCCTTCAAGCCTTTCAGTTTTCCGACAAAGCGGTTGGTCCAGTCATTGAGCTCGTCCGCATCCGGATCCTCCAGCGTGTACTGGTACTGCGTTCGGCTTACCCGGTCATCCACGGTAATGTTCTGCACCGGCTGCATAAAGACCGCGATGCCTTGCACCTTCTGCAAATTGGACTGCAACCTGCGGATTATGTCCGAGGCGCTGGTGTGCCCTCGATCCGCCAGCGGCTTCAGGTTGATGGACATGCGGCCACTGTTGAGCGTGGTGTTGGTGCCGTCGGCTCCGATGAACGAGGAAAGGCTCTGCACCGCCGGGTCCGCCAGGATGACCTTGGCGAGTTCTTGCTGCTTCTGCGCCATCGCATCAAAAGAAATCGTTTCAGGAGCCTGCGAAATCCCCTGAATCACGCCCGTATCCTGCACCGGAAAAAATCCCTTGGGAATCACGATGTACAGAAACACCGTCAACACCAGCGTGCCGAGCGCTACAAAAAGAGTAATCGTCTGATATTCCAGCACTCTCTTCAACGTGCGCGCGTAGAAACCGATCATGCTTTCGAAGACGCGCTCCGACCACTGGTAAATGCGCCCCTGTTGCTCCTTGGGCTCATGCCGCAAAATGCGCGCCGACATCATCGGCGTCAGCGTCAGCGAAACCACCGCCGAGATCACGATGGTGACCGCCAGAGTCACGGCGAACTCGCGGAACAGCCGCCCCACCACATCGCCCATGAAGAGTAGCGGGATGAGCACCGCGATCAGCGAGACAGTCAGCGACACAATCGTAAAGCCGATCTGCTCCGCCCCCTTCAGCGCCGCATCCATCGGCCGTTCGCCCTCTTCGATGAAGCGCGAAATGTTTTCGATCATCACGATCGCGTCGTCCACCACAAATCCGGTGGAGATGGTCAGCGCCATCAGCGAGAGGTTATCGAGGCTGTACCCCAGCGCGTACATGGCGGCGAAGGTTCCCACCAGTGACAGCGGCACCGCCACGCTGGGGATGATGGTGGCATAGAGGCTGCGCAGGAACAAAAAGATCACCATCACCACCAGGAAAATCGTCAGCATCAATTCGAATTCGACATCATCCACCGACGCCTGGATCGCTGTGGTCAGATCGGTGAGCATCGTCACTTGAACCGAAGCGGGAAGGTTGGTTTCAAGCTGCGGCAAAAGTTTCTTGATGCTCTTGACCACGTCGATGGTATTGGCGCCGGGCTGGCGCTGGACGTTGAGGATAACGGCGGGCGTCTCGTTCATCCAGGCCGCTTGCTTGTTATTCTCGATGCCGTCGATCACTTCCGCCACATCGGTCACCATGACGGGCGCGCCGTTTCGGTAAGCCACCACTAAGCTGCGATAGTCGGCGCTGCTGACCAGCTGATCGTTCGAGTCGATCTGATAATTCTGCCGCGGGCCGTCGAAGTTCCCCTTCGCCGCATTTACGCTCGCCTGGATAAGCGCCGTGCGCAGGTCTTCCATATTGATGCCGTAGGAGGACAGCGCCGCCGGGTTGGCGCGAATCCGCACCGCCGGTTTCTGGCCGCCGCTGATGCTGACCAGCCCCACTCCACTCAGTTGCGATACTTTTGGCGCCAGCCGCGTATCGACCAGGTCTTCCACTTGCGACAACGGTATGGTGTCCGACGTAATTGCCAGCGTAAGCACCGGCGCATCGGCTGGATTCGTTTTGCTATAGACCGGGGGCGCAGGCAAATTGGAGGGCAGAAGGCTTTGCGATGCATTGATCGCCGATTGCACTTCCTCTTCGGCAACGTCGATGTTGAGGTTTAAAGTAAACTGCAAAACGACGACCGATGTGCCTCCCGAACTGGTGGAGGTCATCTGGCTCAGCCCCTGCAGTTGGCCGAACTGCCGCTCCAAAGGCGCGGTCACCGTGGTCGCCATCACCAGCGGACTGGCGCCCGGATAGAAAGTCACAATCTGAATCGTCGGGTAATCGACCTGGGGCAGTGCCGACATCGGCAACTGCGTATACGCCACGATGCCGGCAAGCAGGATTGCCGCCATCAGCAGCGAGGTCGCGACCGGCCTCATGATGAATGGTCGCGACGGACTCACGGTGCTGTTTCCTCGTTCGCGCCGGCCGGCGCCTGGTTCGTGCCGGCGGGCGCCTGCTTGGCAACTACAATCTTGGAGTTATTCTGCAGCTTCTCAAAGCTGCTGTTCGCAACCACGTCTCCCGGATTAATCCCTTCAACCGCGGTCTGACCGGCGTCCGTCACCCCCGGTTTGATGTTGCGGATCTGCGCCGTATTGTTCTGGATCACGTACACAAAGGCCGTCTGGCCGTTGTGTTGAATCGCGGAGTTCGGAATCAACGTTACCCCCGGCAGCGTCTTCACTCGCAGCCGGGTGTTCACGAACTGATTCGGAAACAACGAATCCTTTTTGTTATCGAATAACGCCCGCATCTTGACCGTGCCGGTGGTAGTGTCGATCTGGTTGTCGAACGTCAGGAGTTTTCCCGAAGCGATCTTTGTCTGTTGAGACCGATCGTAAGCCTCAACCACCAGTTTCTTCCCGTGCCGCGTCTGCTCCTGCACCTGACCGAGGTTGTCTTCCGCCACCGTAAAAATCACGGTGATCGGCTGCTCCTGGGTGATCACCGCGAGCGCCGTAGTACCGTTCGCCTGCACGACGTTTCCAGGATCCACTAACCGCAGCCCCACGCGCCCGGAGATCGGCGACGTTATATGGCAGAAGCCGACCTGCACTTTGTCATACTGCACCGTACCTTCGTCATTCTTCACGGTGCCCTGGTCCTGCAACACGATCTTTTCCTGATCGTCCAGCGTCTGTTTGGGAATGCCATTGCGCGCCCACGCGTCCCGGTAACGCTGCAGGTCCATGGTTGCCTGTTCCAGTACATGAGTATCTTTTTCCAGCATTCCTTCGGCCTGCATCAGTTGCGCCTCAAACGGCCGCGCATCGATCTCAATCAAAGGTTGCCCTTTTCGCAGCAACTGGCCTTCGCGATAGCGCACCTGGCTCACCATGCCTGTGACCTGGCTGCTGATCATGTCGGTATAGACGGGCGTCACGGTGCCGATCGCCTCCAGATACACGCCGATATCGCCCTTCTTCGCAGCCGCAATCATCACCGTGACCGGGCCACCACCCGCTCCGCGCCGGGAAGATGTCGCACCACTCTGTGTATTGCTGTGGTGGCGAAGCACGAGCCAGAAGATAAGCCCGAAGGTTATTAAAATTACGGCCCAAACAAACGGTCGTTGCCACTTGGACCTCTGCTTTCTGGCAGGCGGCAGTTGGTGCTGTGGGTCAACGGACGAAGCAGGAGGTTTTTTTTCCATTCGATCTTCTGGCATCAGAGGTTGGGTCCATCCGACCGATCTTTTTGCATCATTCGATCCTATACCCAGTCGAGCGCCGGGAGGCGTTGGACCGGGCACGTGCCTCCGAAGCATGTTAGCTTTGCCGGACGATTTTGAAAAGCTGCCTTGCCTCTCAGTACCGGGTAGTGTCCTAATTTGAACTTAGGGACACTACCCAGTAGCGAATCAGTTTGAATTTGTTTGAAATGGCACTCCTCACAGCTTGCAGAAAAAGTCCGGCTTCGTATCGTTTCGTATCAGGGTATCGGTTTAGCGATACCAGGAGCCCCGAGAATCAAATCCCCTTTCAGGGGCCGCGCGTAGGAAGCAATCCGGCTTCGTATCAGGATATCGCTTTAGCGATACCGTAAGCCCCCAAGAATCCAGCCCCGGAGGGGCGAAATATAATAGCCCAGCGCCTCGGCGCTGGGGAAAAGTGGGAAGAATGATTCGAGTCCCGGAGGGACGACCGAGTTCTCACGCACACTCCTGAGGGGC
>JBAVAA010000533.1:0-10795 GCA_049585515.1 Terriglobales bacterium
CACCCCAGCACGCGAACACAGCCAGCAATGCGAGAGTAGCGCCCAGTCGTCCCTTTGGCCCAGTATCTTTACCGCACGCGCCGATCTCTTCATTGATGAGCGAAAACAATCCGGGGAGAATCAGGCCGAGCGTTAGCACTAACAGGAGGACGGGTTCGACGATAAAGACAATGTCCCACGAAATCCAGCGTTCGGAGAACGGCCAGAAGGGACGCACTCCATAATTGTTGGTGAAATCGAGGAGAATGTGACTGAGGCCAGCGAGGCAAGCGTAGACGAATAGCAGTCCCCAACGCGGAGGCAGATTCGGATTGCGGGTCTTGCGGCCGCGCAGTCGCCAGATAACATAGACGACTCCGAGGACCGCTGCGGCGACCAACGGCACGCCCAGGAAAGAATGCGTGAACCCGCGATGATGATTCAAGCCAAACGCCGAGCCGCCGAAACGGCTGAGCACATCGAGGTCTGCCGCTTCGGCGCCCAGGGTTAACGTGGCGGTGGCAAGTGCAGTCTTGCGGTTGAGTCCTGCGCGGCCCATCGCGGCGCCGAATAAGAAATGAGTGACGGGTTCCAAGGGAGTCGATCCAGTTTATCTGGACGAGCAGCAAGCGTGAAATATTATGCCGGCACCACCAAAGACAGCGCATCGGGAACCACCGTCATGCGCGCGGGGAGGCGGCCAATCAGTTCGCCGTCGGCTTCGACGTAAACGCGATCCTCTTTATGAATCTCTTTACCATTACCGGTGATCTTTTCCGGCAACTGGCAGACAACCTCCGAGCAGCTGACCAGGTCAATGCCGTCAATATTCCATTGCCGGCCGAGGAGCGCTCCGGCAACGTACTGCAGATAGGCATTGCGGCTGGTTGTGCGGCACATGACAGCGCGGAGATCGCTGCAATCGAGCGAGGCTCCGGGAACCAGTTCGCGCAGAATGTTTCCGAAGAACCGGATTCTTACCGCCAAAAGTTCGGTTAGCAAAGCGCGCTGCCGCAGACCGCTTCCGTTGGAATACTCGACCTCAAAGGGGCGCATGCGATGCGTCGCCCACAGCTGCCAGGCTTTGAGGTAGTAGGCCGCCATGCCTGAGCGATTCTTCAACTCCGCCGTCAACTTGTAGAACAGGTGTGCGTCCACGCCGATTCCGGCGGCAACAGTGAAATAGCGCGCTGCAGACTTGCCGTTGAAATCTTCATACTCGATCCGTCCGAGAGGGATGCGGCGCACGTTGCCCTTGCCGTCAGCGGCAACTTGCGCCGCGGTACTGGGGCCAAGCGGGATTCCCAGATCGTGGGCGAGGGCGTTGGCGGTGCCGAACGGCAGGATAGCGAGCGCTACGGGTGTGCCCGCTAACGCCTGGATCACATCGTGAATCGTTCCATCACCGCCGCATGCAAAGACCGTGTCGCTGCCATCGGCCACAGCGCAGCGGGCGTTGTCGGTCGCTTCCTGGCTGGATCGGCAAACCGTAAGCTCGGTGCGCACTCCGGCCGACTGGATCACGCCAATGGCATGGTTCAGTTCCGCGTCCCGCTTTTTTCCTTTGCGGCCAGAGTTGGGATTGAACAGAATGGTGGCTTTGTGCATGCGTCGGCTAGGTCTGTTTCGAGTTTAACGCACGCGGTTGCTTCCCCGGCCAAGTCTGTACTAAGCTTGCCCGCAAAAGTGCAAAATGTTGGAGCGATCGTTTTGATCACGATCGACTGTCCGGTTGGGTCATTTCAGAGGGAGGTTGTATGAAGCTGCTCACGACTGCCAGCGCCGTGCTGTGCCTCACAATGTTTCTGAGTCTCGGCATGGCTGCCGCCGCTCAAGATCACGCTATGGGCGAGGAGAAACCAGTCACGCTGATGACAGGTCTGGGCGATCTGCATCACCCAGTTTCAACCAGGAATGCAGAGGCGCAGCAGTTTTTCGATCAGGGGCTGCGCCTGATTTACGCATTCAACCATGATGAGGCCGCCCGCTCCTTTCGCAAAGCGGCGGAACTGGATCCGAAACTCGCGATGGCCTACTGGGGAGTTGCGGAAGCGGTGGGACCGAACTACAACGATCCGGCGAACGAACCACGCTTTCAGCAGGCGCACGAAGCGATTCAAAAGGCGGTGGATTTGAGCGGCAACGCATCCGAGGCCGAGCGCGGTTACATTTTCGCGATGGCGAAACGCTTCCCGGCCGACCCGACAGCCAATCGGCGGCATGTGGCGGAGCATTACCACGATGCGATGCGGGACCTGGTGAAGAGCTACCCCGACGACTCGGACGCGGCGACACTGTTCGCGGAATCGGGAATGGTCCTCCATCCCTGGGGATTGTGGCATAAGGACGGGACACCCGAGGAAGGCACCGAGGAGATCGTCGCAACTCTGGAATCGGTGATTAAACGCGATCCCAATCATCTGGGCGCCCTCCATTACTACATTCACTCCGTCGAAGCGTCGAATTCTCCGGAGCGGGGCCTGGCCGCTGCGAATCGACTGGCTGCGCTGGCGCCGGCGGCGGGACATATCGTGCATATGCCGGCCCACATTTACATACGCACGGGCGATTATGCAGCGGCGGTAAAGACAAATGAGGAAGCGGCGGCGGCCGATCGTGCCTACATCCAGAAGACTGGAGCACAGGGCCTTTACCCGCTGATGTATTACAGTCACAACCTGCATTTCATCGCGATGTGCTCGGCGATGGATGGAGACTATGCGGAATCGCACAAGGCGGCGGAGATGCTTGCGGCGCACGTGGAACCGGGAGTGAAGGGAATGCCAATGCTCGAAGGTTTCATGACGATCCCCATGGCCGTGAATGTGCGCTTCCACAAATGGGACGCAATTCTCGCAATGAAGCCGCCCGACGCGGAATTGAAGACTACGTTTGGCTTCTGGCACTTTGCGCACGGAATGGCGCTGGCCGGAAAAGGCAGTATCGAAGAAGCGGAAGCCGAATACAAGTTCGTAGCCGACACCGAGAAGGCGACCTCGCCGGATGCGATTTTCGTTATGTCCGTGAAAAACAAAACTAAAGACATTCTGAAGATAGCGGAAAATGTTCTGGGGGCGCAGGTAGCTTTGGCAAAAAAGGACAATGCGACCGCAGTAAGCATGCTTCGTGAAGCCGTCGCCGTGCAAGATACGCTGAACTATGACGAGCCTCAGGATTGGTTCTATCCCGTGCGCGAGTCGTTAGGCGGAGTGTTGCTGATGAGCGGCGATGCGAAAGGCGCCGAACGAGTGTTCCGCGATGACCTGGAAAAGACTCCGCGGAATCCGCGATCCTTATTTGGGCTGAATCAGGCACTCAAAGCGCAGGATCGAAATTCCGACGCTTGGTTCGTGGAGCAGGAATTTCACAAGGCGTGGAAAGGCGGAGCAGGCGAACTGAAAGTGGAGGATCTCGTGTAGCGCGGCAAAGACATGGCCAGGAATTAAGCGTGCGTTGACGGGCAAAGCCCCGTCACTGCATGAGATGTTTTCCAGTTACAGCGCGGATCGCTCTCTCTGAATGGAATAGACGTAGTGTGGAATACCCCGCCAGGTCACTTCTTTCCAGAGGGTCATTCCAGCACGTTCGGCGACGCGGCGCGACGCCACATTCTCGGGACGAATCAGCGAAATCAACCGCTCCGTGTTCAAGTGCGCAAATGCCCAGTCGCGGCAGGCGATGGCGGCTTCGGTAGCCAGACCTTGCCCCCAGAAATCGCGCCGCAAGTGGTATCCGATCTCGCAGAAACGCTCGCCCTCAACCTGCTGCAGGATGATGCCGCTGTCACCAATCATTTCCCGCGTCTTCTTTAACTCCATCGCCCAGAGGCCGACACTGTCGTTCTGGTAGCGCTGGCGGTTGCGTTCAATCCATTGCTCGACGCCGGCGCGATCGTAAGGTGCGGGGTAATATCGCATGGTTTCGGGGTCGGAAAGAATCAGGGCGAGAGCATCGGCGTCGCTCCGGATGAACTCACGCAGTCGCAGGCGAGAGGTCTCCAGAATTTTCATGGCTCAGTCTGATTGCGACTATCTCGCAGCCACGTCTGCCTGCTCATGCGCGTGATAACTAGACCGCACCAGCGGCCCCGACTCAACGTGCTTGAATCCAAACTTCAGCGCCTCTTCCTTCAGCGAGACGAACTCGGCGGGCGCATAGTATCGCGTCATCGGCAGATGATCTTTTGACGGTCGCAGATATTGCCCAATCGTCAGAATATCGACCCCGCGCTCGCCGAGGTCGCGGAAAACCTCAATCAGCTCGCCGGTCTCTTCGCCGATTCCGACCATTACGCCGCTCTTAGTCACCATCGCGGGGTCCCACTTCTTGGAGTTCGCCAGCAGATCGAGCGTCCGCTGATAGCGCGCACCCGACCTCACCGCACGGTACAACCGCGGAACCGTTTCTGTATTGTGATTCAGCACATTGGGCTTGGCTGCAAGCACGATGCGCAGCGGTTCTTCCAGCCCCTGGAAGTCGGGAATCAGCACCTCAACTCGGCAGTCCGGCACAAGCTCGCGAATCTGCCGAATGGTCTCGGCAAAGATCCTCGCCCCGCCAACATTGTCATCATCGCGATTCACACTGGTGACAACCGCATGACGCAGTCCCAAGGTAGCCACGGCCTCAGCCACGCGCCGCGGCTCGTCCCAGTCAATCGCCTCAGGACGCCCCTTAGGCACCGCACAAAACCCGCACCGCCGCGTGCAGATATCGCCCAGCAGCATGAAGGTCGCGGTGTGATGGTCCCAGCATTCGCCGATATTCGGACACTGCGCCGACTCGCACACCGTATGCAGGCCCAATCCGCGCGCCAGCTTCTTCAGATTATGAAAATTGTCGCCCGCCGGGGCCCGGGCCTTGAGCCACGAAGGCTTCGGACTGCGAACCGGCGGGCCAAGGTCAATCTGGATAAGTTGGGAAGAGGCCGACATGACGAAGCTTGATTTTATCAGTTCGCCAGAAATTCGAGAGTAGCCCGGACGCCTCTATCAATGCTGAAATACACTCAGCATTGGATTGATGTCTAACGTACTCGCCGGCAGGAATACGACGTCCGAATCAGAGATCAGGTACATGATCCCAACTTGCGTGCCGCTCTGGCTCACAACCACTCGTCCACTGGACGATACGGCATAAGTCTCAGAGACGGTGTTTGTGGACGTCCCGCCACTGCCGTTTTGTTCCGACGTGCCGGTGAAAGCGGCGCCAGATCCATTGGCCTGCAGTTCGTCAATCTCCTCCCCGACGCTGGCATCGAGCGGTTGCAGACTGCCACCGAGATAAGTCCCGATCAACGAGGAGTTGCTGAAATTACTTCCTGACTGCGGCTCCATCACGCCAAAGTCCACGGAAAAGGGGTTCGTGCCAACAACAAAAGCCTGGTTCGGACCAATCAGATAAAAGACCGGTGGGGTAAGCTCCCCAGTCAAGGATGACAGCGTCACCCGTCCATTCGTTGGCGATACGCTATAGCTTCCTGTCTGGCTCAGCGAACTCATCGTCCCGCCGCTGTTCTGGTCGGTGCTCCACCCGGTGATCGACCCAGTTCCGTTTGTGGTAACGAGCCCAGCTGCAGCTGAGGCCGTCGACCCATTGCTCAGCGATTCGATTTCAATCACGCTGACGCCCCTGAGAGACTCGTCGGTGAACGATCCGGTTTGCTGCAGCACCTGGCCGGACAGCAACGGACTGCCAGCGGTGTCATCTTCCATAACCAGCAGTTCGGAAGCGCTGACCACGTAGAAGACGAACTTCAAGTTATTTTGTCCGGTGAAGGTTATGGTTGCTGTACCGCGTCCGTTGGACGCCACACTGAAGTTGTTCGAGCTGAGAGTTCCGTTTGCCGAACCTGTCAAGTAATTGTCGCTATCGAACTCGCCGGTCAGGGAGCCGATGCCGTTGGCATCAAATCCGCCCGCAATGGCGTAGCGTGGAGCGCTCGAACCGCTGTTTGCCCCCACGATCCCAAAGGCATAGTTGCCCTTGATCTTGCCCGTCGAAAACGCAGTTGTATCCTGCTGGCGCAGCAGTCCCGAGGCCTTCCGGTCATTGGCGTCGTAGAAGATTATGGTGCCATTGCTGCCGCTGGAATTCATCGCGGCGGCAAAGGTATCTTTGCCGCTGAGGCCGCCGCCATAAGTCAGGTTAATAGTGGCAAGATTGTTAGAACCGATGCAGTAAGTCCCGGTGAACGTGCCGCTGCTCGGACCGCCGGCCTGATCGTTCGCGTCCAGGCTGCCGTTGGAAATGTTCCCCGCTCCGTCGGCCACAAAGCTGCCTAACGCAGCGGTGACCGTCTGGGTCAGCGCGGTCGGCGCACTGCTCCAACCGTTCAGCAACATGGCATAGTGTCCGCTCAGGCTGTTGTCGTTGGAACAACTCGCCGAAGCGATGGTTAAGCTAAGCGCGACATTCGCTTTGACCGCTGGACTTTCCGAATCCGTGACCGTAACCGTAAAGCTCGCCGTGCCCATCGCGCTCGGCGTCCCCGAGATCACCCCGGTCGCGGAGTCAATCGAAAACCCAGACGGCAGGCTACCGCTGGTGATGCTCCAACTGTAAGGCAGCGCGCCGCCACTGGCGTTCACCGTGGCGCTGTAAGCCGTGCCCACGCTCGCGCCCGGCAGCGATGTTGTCGTGATTGCGAGGGCCGTATTGATCGTAATGCTCAAGTCTGCCGTGGCCGAGGCTGCAACCGAATCAGTGACCTTGACTGTAAAGTTCGACTTCCCCGTCGCGGTTGGAGTGCCGGTGATCGCGCCGGTGTTCAAGTTGCTCAAACTCAAACCTGCCGGCAATGTGCCCGCGCTGATGCTCCAGGTGTAAGGCGAAGTACCGCCGATGGCCTGTAACGTTTGACTGTATGCGGTGCTAAGGCTTCCCCCTGCGAGTGACGCCGTCGTAACGCTCAGCGGCGGCTCGCTCACCACTATGCTCAAATTGGAGGATTTGGTAGCAGCAGTTGGAGTCTGTGAGTCGGTTACGGTCACCGTGAAGTTGATGGTGCCGGTCGAGGTTCCGCTGGGTGTCCCCGAGATCACGCCCGCACTGCTTAAACTCAAACCGGCGGGCAGACCCCCCGCGGAAACTCTCCAGCTATAAGACGGAACTCCACCCGTCGCCTGCAGCGTTTGGCTGTATGCGGTGCCGACCGTCGCCGCCGACAACGAGGTCGTTGTGATGGTTAATGCCGGAGGTGCGCCCACAGTAATACTGAGCGTTTTGCTGGCGGACACACCGGCTGCGTCCGTGACCTGAAAGGTCACCGAGCCGCTGCCACCGCCCGTCGGCACGCCAGTAATCGCCCCCGTCTGGCTGCTCAAACTCAATCCCGCAGGAAGTGTCCCCGAGGTGACAGTCCATCTGTATGGGCTCGTTCCGCCAGCCTCACTCAGACTCACGCTGTAGGCCGTCCCCGCAGTCGCATTTGGAAGGGAAGTAGCCGTGACGGCCGGCGGAGGACTCACCTTGATCTGCACGCTCATCGATTTCGTCGGGTCTGTGATCGAAGTAGCCGTCACGGTTGCCGTAAACCCGCTGGTAACAGGGTTGGGCGCATTGTAGGTGGCTGAGCTTGTGGTTTGCCCGCTCAGCGTGCCGTTGCCCGAAAGGCTCCATTGCACACCCGCACTTTTCGTGTCGTTCGTAGCCGAAGCTGTCAAAGTAGCTGTCTGAGCCTGATCGATGCCGGCGCTGCTCGATGTCAATGTGACACCGATGGCCGGAGTCGAACTTCCGCCGCATCCTGACAGACCCAGCGTAAGGACCGCCATCAATCCCGAGAACAACACGGAAATCGCTACGCTTTTCACAGATAACCCCTTCCGGCACGCGCGAGAGAGAGGAGTTTCTCCCGTTTCTTCCCAAGGGCTATCATGCTTTAGAGATATGGTTACCTCAAGTTAATGAAGTACTTTAGTCGGGTCGGTCTGGCGACGACTCGCGTATGATATTCCGTACAAGGCGGCGTTAGGAACTGGACCAGCGGCATGAAGCCGCCGGTCCGCGATCTGGAGCGAAGTTACTATCACTTGTGTACATCAATCAGGTTTGGCTCGCTGCTCTGGTCCTGCGATGAACTCACCGGCAGCAGGACGCCCTGTGTGGTCGAGATCATGTACAGGTAGGCAAATGGGACGCCGCCCTGGCTCAGAACCAATTTTCCGTCCGGGCCTCCAGAGAAGAGGCCGTAGGTTGCCGTGACCGTCTGGCTGCTCGCCGTCAACACACAACCGCTTCCACAATTCTGTGGCTTATCCTGATCGGACGTCCCTGTAATATTGCCGGCTCCATCGGTGGTTAGGGCAACGATCTGCGTCTTTCCGTTGGAGTCGACCGGTTGTTCACTTCCACCGAAGTAATTTCCGCTCAACGAAGCGACCGTAAAGCCGCTTCCCGTTTGAGGTGTCACCGTACCGAAAGTTACCGACCCATCGGTCCCGAGCGCCAGCGCCCGGTTGCTCGCAACCAGGTAGAAGACGGGGTTGTTTCCACCACCGCCGCCGCCCCCTCCGCATTGCACGAAGTTCGATATTGTCATTCGTCCGTTCGATGCCACGCTGTAGGTCGCCGTTCCGCACAGCGTACCCATCGTGCCGGCAGAGTTCTGGTCGGCGTTTATCGATAACGAACCGCTGCCGTTACCGGTGACGAATCCGGCCGTTGCTTCGGCCGTGGGTGAGCCACCGTTATTACTGACATCCTGGAGTTCGATTATGCTTGTGCCATTAAGCGATGCGTTGTTGAACGTGCCGCTCTGCTTGAGCACCTGCCCTGTTAGCAGCGCGTTGTTGGTTCCGACGGAATCGGTTTCGACAAGCAACAGTTGAGAAGCATTGACCACATAGAAAGCAAAGTTCAGCGTGCCCAGACCCGAAATGTTGAGACTCACGGTTCCGCGCCCGGTCGTCGCTATCGAACTGACGTCATTCGAAGTGAAGCTTAGCGGGCTAGTCGGACCATTTCCGTTGTTGACCAGACCGCTGTCATCCATATCCATCTCTCCGCTGGTCAGGTTGGCCGTTCCATTGGCAGTGAATGCGCCTGCCATCCCGTAGCGTCCGCCCTGCGAATCGACCCCGATCAGCGCTAACGCATATGGACCGGTAATGCTGGCGAGTGAGAACGCGCTCGTCGTCTGCTTCAGCAACAGACCAGATCCCCAGAAACCATTGCCATTGTTGTACGTGATTACGTTGCCATTCCCGCCGGATTGCAGCGCAAAGGCCATAGTTGTGCCTCCACCACCCGGATTGATGGTCATCAACCCCAGATTGTCGGAGTTCACACAGTAGTTGCCCGTGAAGGTTAGCTGGGAATAGCCGTCGCCGGGGTCGTTGAAGTCCACACTCCCCAGCGTAACGTTGCCAGCTCCGTCCGCTTTAAAGCTGCCCGCAAGTCCAGTGAACACCTCGCCCAGCGAACTGTCCGTCCAGCCCTGGATTGACAATGCGTAATTGCCATTGAGGTTTGCGTTGTTGCCGCAGTTCCCGATCGTGATGCTGACATTGGCCGAGGCTGAGTTGCTCGCCGAATCGGTGACTGTGATTTGGAAGCTCGAGATTCCCGTCGCAGTCGGCGTTCCGCTGATGCTGCCGGATGAGTCGAGGGTGAGCCCCAGCGGCAGAGTGCCAGTATTGCTCCAGGTGTAGGGCTGCACGCCTCCATTGGCCTGCAGCTCCGCGCTGTAAGGCCAGTTCTTGTCGCCGCCCGGCATCGACGTGGTTTGCAGCGAAAGCACCTGCGGTGCATTCACCGTGATGCTGTAGGTGAACGGTCCGACGCTGTTGCTCGCGCTGTCCGTCACCGCAACAGTGAACGAAACGGTGGTAACCGAAGTCGGCGTTCCGCCCAGCGACAAGGTGTTGCCGCCAGTATTGGACGCGTACAAGCCGTCCCCGATACTGACCTGGCTCCCGTTGGTGGGAACTGTGGAGCCATTCACCGTAAACGTATAGTTAGGTCCCACGCCGCCAGAGGCATTGATAGCCCCGTTGAAGTTTTGGCCGACGACTGCATTCCCCACTGAGCCCGGTGTTGGCAACGTAAGGGCCGCTGGAGCCGTATTGAAAGTCACCTGCACCTGCGCGGAGTCACCGTTGGTATCCTTGGTCGTGATCTGCCAGTTGTAACTTTCGTTGCCGTTCAGGCTGGTCACGCTAGGCAGGGTGCCCGAGTTTGTCGGATCGACGTACCAGGTAATCGAAGTGATGGAACTGGAGAAACCATTCCCGTTGGAATGCTGGTCGGGTAGCTGCCAGATCTGGTTCCCATTCTGATCCCACAATTGGAACTGATAGGTGTAACTGCTGGCATTGGCCGGATCGGTCCAGCTGAAGTTGGGCGTGACGCTGACGCCGTTCCCCTGCGGCGCGAGGTTCGTGGCAAAGGCTGTGCTCAGCACGGCGCCGACCGTGACGGTCAGGACCTCCGAAGTGCCATCGCTGTAGGTAACGTCCAGCGTATATTGGTCGCCCACCTGCGGGGTGGCGCCATTCAGGCTGGTAAAGAGGCTGAACTGATCGGAGTTGCCGCCAAAGCTGCCATCGGCGATGTCGGCGGGCATCACCACTCCAGGAGTAGGTCCTGTTGCCAGTTCGACAGCCACCGGCAGCTTGAAGAGTCCATTGACATTGAAACCGATGCCATAACCGGTGCTGGTCCCACCGGAGTTGATATTTTCCGAGACCTGCGTCATCACGGTGGCAACGCTGTTGGCTGTGGACAGAGTGAGGTTTTCGTTACTCAATGGGCCGCTGACGACTACCGGGGGCGCGTTGTTGCTATTGGTATTGGAGATCTGTCCCGGAGCGCT
>JBAVAA010000534.1:0-5716 GCA_049585515.1 Terriglobales bacterium
GTGTCGACCGACTCCATCAGTTCGGCGATGCCGCGCTCGGCCTGCTGCATGCGGCGTTTGCCTTCGAAGGCAAAAGGCTTCGTGACCACCGCAACCGTGAGCGCGCCCATTTCGCTGGCCAGCGAAGCGATGATCGGCGCAGCGCCAGTGCCGGTCCCGCCTCCAAGTCCGGCTGTGACGAAAATCATATCCGCGCCTTCGAGCACTTCAATGATTTTGTCCGAATCTTCGAGCGCGGCTTTGCGGCCGATCTCAGGATTCGCGCCTGCGCCGAGCCCATTCGTCAGCTTCACCCCAAGCTGAATCTTGGTAGCGGCGCGCGACATCCGCAATGCCTGCAAGTCGGTGTTGGCGACGATGAACTCGATGTGCTCCATGCCGGAGTCAATCATGCGATTGACCGCGTTATTGCCGCCGCCGCCCACCCCGATAACCTTGATGCGAGCGTCGTTGCGAGCTTCTTCGTTGAAGCAGATGCGCAGTCCGTTGTCTTCAGTCATAATCACCTCGTAAAGTCAGTTATCAGCTCTCAGTTGTCAGCTCTCAGTAAAAGCCAAATCCCTTAAACTAAATTGTCATCCTTCGCGAAGCGAAGGACCTGCTTTTTTGCCGGCCCCCTCACGCGCCCTTCCCCGCAAACAGCGCCTTCATGCGCGAACCAAAACCGGGCTCCTGCAAACCGCGCGCCAGGCGGGCGCGATGGCCGTAATACACCATCCCCAACCCGGTTACGAACTCAGGCTCAGCGAATAATGACGGCATCTTCGCCATCGCCATCGGCCAGGCCAGCCGGGCCGCTTTCCGCAGCACCGATTCCGCCACATCCAGCAAACCTGGGAGCCGTGAAGCCCCGCCGCTCAGCACGAATCCAGCAATGCAATGCTCCAGAACGCCCGCATGGCGCAGGTTGTCGCGCAGCATTTCGAAGAGTTCGTGGGCCCGTGGCCCCAGAATTTCGCCCGCCATACGCTGCGGCATCATGCGCGACGGCCGGTCTCCGACCGACGGCACCTCGACTTCGTTGCCCTCGGGAATCAGCGTCGGCACCGCGTTGCCAAAAGTCTTCTTGAGCGTCTCCGCGTCCGCCAGTCCCGTACACATACCCACCGAGAGATCGCTCGTAAAATGGTCGCCGCCGATCGGAATGACGGCCGTATGTGCAACCGCTCCCTGCTGAAATACGATCAAATCGCACGAACCGGCGCCGAGATCGACCAGGCAGACGCCGAGTTCGCGTTCGTCCGCCCGCAATGCCGAGTCCGCGCCGGCTAGCGGCTCAAAGATCGTGTCATCCACGTGAACGCCAGCCCGATTCACCGCCGTCACCAGATTCTGTGTGGCGCTCGAAGAAGCGGTCACAATATGCACCCGCACTTCGAGCCGCGTGGCCATCATGCCAGTGGGATCCTGTACGCCCGGCTGATCGTCGAGAATGAACTCCTGCGGCAGCAAATGCAGAATTTCGCGATCGGCCGGTAGGGGCACAGTGCGAGCCTTGTCCACGGCCTGGCGGATTTCTTCGCGTCCGATTTCACGCGCCCGCGTGCCGAAAGTAATACCGCCGTGGCTGTTCATGCCGCGTATGTGCGCGCCCGCAATCCCCACCAGCGCGTGCTCGATTGGAATCCCGGCCCGGTCTTCCGCGCGCTCCACCGCTTTTTGAATGCTGCTGACCGCCTTGTCGAGTTCCGTAATCACGCCCTTACGCAAGCCCCGCGATTCGCTGATGCCGTGGCCGCGATAACGCAATCCGTTTTCGCTCAGCTCGGCTACCAGGACGGTCGTCTTGGCGCTGCCTACGTCAATCGCGGTAATGAAATTGGGTTGATGGCTCGGCATAATTAATGACGCTCGCTAATTTTGCGGGGCCTCCTTCGGAATGCCGGCGCTTGGCTTCTTTTGTCCCCTGGCCACCGGAGACGCAGCCGCATGCGCCGGTGCGATATCTTTCACACTAGCGACAGACGGCTCTTTCGCGGGAGGCTTCGGTTCGGCTGGCTTGATCGGCGTTGATTTCACTAACGCTGTTTTAATCGGCGCTGCTTTGGCCTGACGCCGATGAGCCGCGACCTTGACTGCCCCTTTCGCCTTCAGCTTCGCGTCCTTAGGAGGTGGGGCCGGCATGGGACGGGTTGCATACTTTTCATAATTTACGATTGCCGCGGTTTTCACTCCCGCTGCCATCGCCGCTTTCGCCGCTGACACAGTCAAGGCCGGCTGGCGGGCCATTCCGTTGAGATCGGGATTCACAATGATCTGCCCGTCGTAGCGCAAGTCTACCGATTCGAGCTTGTCGAACTGCTGCCGCCACTGCTGCACATGCGTCACATAAGTCTTGTAGCGTTGCAGATAATTTCCCGACCCAAGATGCACCAGCACTTCGCCGTTGGCGTCGGCGGCCAAGACCTTCACATCCTCGGGGTCGCCTAAATCCACCTCGCTCAGTTCCTGCGAATAATGCGCGCCGGTCGCATCCAGCTCGCGAACCAGTGCGTTGTAATTCTTCATCCGCGCCGCGCGGGTGGAGAGCGGCTCGCCCGCATTCATTCCCGCAATCACCGGAAACGAATACTTGCGCTTGCCCGCCGGGCCAAGCTCCATCAGCGTTCCTCCGGCATCGATCAGCGCGATATGCGACCCGATACGGGCAAATGCAACGGGCGTGCGTTCGTGAATCTCGATACGCAGGCGATTCGGAACAAAGCGCATCACGCTCGCCGATTCCACCCACGGAATCTGCTCTAATTGCTGTTGGCGTTGCGCCAGCGGGACGAAAAAAATATTGCGGCCGATATCTCCGCCCATCACTTCCATGATTTGCGCGTGGGCGACGTGCTCGGCTCCGGCAACCTCGATTTGATCGCTTGAATTAATGCGAAAACGCCAGGAATGTTTGCCGTAATCGTAGAGCTCCATACTGGCAGTTCCCAGAATTGCAAGAACAACGAGCGCCAGAACAACCCACAGCAGCCGTGTGGCAGTCTTTTTGGGAAGGGAGCCGCGGCGGACCGAGACACGCTTTTGCCCGCGAAGAAAGGGAGATTCCTGCTCCGCTTCGAGGTCGAGCAGTCGTGCGTCGTCGAAGGGCTCACGCTCGCGAGCCTGGGGATGAGAGATCTCGCGGGGAAGCGGATACAACTCTTCCTGTACGGCGGTGGAACTTGATTTCCGCGCCACTCTTTCGAGTCAGTTGTCGACAGAAAACCGCTGAGCAAAATTACTATAACCGCTTTTCAAGAATTGAAACAGTGCCAAGTTGGTTCGTGGTCGAGCAGAATTGCTCGCGTCGATTTGCTTGCTTTCCGAACTGCGCTCGGGGCATCGACCAGTGCGTTCGTCCCGCGTGTGTATGGGCGCTGCAGGCAAGCACTATCCGGATAGAGACTGGTTTGTTCCAATGCACGTGTTCGTAGAGCACCATTAGTCCGTGTCAGGAGGGTCGAATGCCGCTTCGTCGGGCTCCGGCACGGTCTTAACTGCAATTCGCGCCCTTGTCGTAGGACAGACCACGGTCGCGTGGCGATCGGACGTGAGGGCGTACCTGACCTGCAAATCTGCGCGACGGCGAATCTGCTCCATCTCCGCACGCTGAATTTCGGCGTGCGCACGGATCATGTCGGCTTGAGCACGGACTTGATTCCGAACTCCCTCGCGAATCCCTTCCCGGACTCTCTCTCGAACTCTCTCCCTAACCCTATCGCTAAGAATCTCGGCCTGATCCCGGGCCTGCTCACTCAGCATCTCGGCCTGGTCCCGCGCCATTTCTGCTCGGTCCGCCGACGCGAGCAAGTTGTCCGTGGGGGAATCTTCGCGACCCATCAGAATCTTTGCGAGTGCCAGAGTACCTTTCGCCCGCATCGAGATCTGCCACAACGCGGAATCGGCTTGCCCGGCAATCCGGTGCAGTGTTTCAAAACGTCCTTGCTGATATTCACTGTTCAGCCCCAGAGCCAACACTCCGAGAGCGATCCAATATGCGGCTTTGTTTGTGTTCATTGGGTTCGTCCTCACTCTATGGATTTGGACGAGCGGCGGGAAAAAAGGTCAACCAGACTGGAGAGTCCTGTGCAGTGTCGCACTATCCAGTTCCTTCAGGAGCATTGGCCCCAGTTGCGAGACGCTGCCCGCGCCCAAGGTCAGGACCATGTCGCCGGGGCGGGCCAAGGCGGCAACCGATGCGAGGGCGTCCGAAACAGATGGAGCGTAGGCGACGTCCCGCTTCCCTGCCCCGGCAATGCGCCTGACCAGCGCTTCCGCCGTGATGCCTTCGATCGGCTTCTCGCTGGCGGGATAAATATCAAGCATGCAAACTGTGTCGGCATCGGCAAAGGCGGTGGCAAATTCATCCATCAGATCGCGAGTGCGAGTGAACCGGTGCGGTTGGAAGATCACATGCACGCGCCGGAATCCGCACTGGCGAGCCGCCGCCAGCGTCGCTCGGATTTCCGTCGGATGATGCCCATAATCGTCAATCACGCTGACGCCCGCAGCGTTCCCTTTAAGTTGGAAGCGGCGATCAACCCCGCGAAAACCGTCAAGCCCGAAACGGATCTTCTCCACCGGAATATCAAGCGCGATGCCAACAGCGATAGCGGCCGTGGCATTCAGCACATTGTGCGTGCCCGGAACGTGGAGCGTAAATTCTCCGAGATCCTTCTCCTTATAAGTCACGCAGAACTGAATAAGCGGGCTATGTTCGCCGCCTGGCGTCTTCGAAGCCGGCGATGCGCCCAATGCAATCAGGAAATCCGACCCGTCGCTGGTTCCGTAAGTCGTCACGCGTCGATGGACGCGCGGCAGCAAGCGCCGAAGCGCCGCGTCATCATTGCAGCCGACGACTAGCCCGTAGAACGGCACGCGCTCCATAAATTCGAGAAACGTCCGGCGGACGTCGCGCATGTCGCGGTAGCAATCCATGTGCTCGCGATCGATGTTCGTGACCACCGATAGGATCGGCGACAGCTTGAGGAAAGACCGGTCGCTTTCGTCCGCCTCTGCTACCAGATAATGCGACTTGCCCAGGCGCGCGTTGGAGCCCATCGCGTCCACGCGGCCTCCAACTACGACCGTCGGATCGAGCCCGCCAGCGGCCAACACGGATGCGACCATCGAAGTTGTGGTCGTCTTTCCGTGCATGCCGGCAATCGCGATGCCATATTTCAGACGCATCAGTTCGGCCAGCATTTCCGCGCGCTGAATCACCGGAACATGCATACGTCGAGCTTCAGCGACTTCGGGATTGTCGACTGCGATGGCGGAACTGGTAACCACAACGTCTGCGCCTGCGATATTGGCGGCAGCGTGTCCTTCAAAAATAACCGCGCCCAACGCGGCAAGCCGCTGCGTGACCGCCGAATTTTTCAAATCGGACCCGGAAATCCGGTAGCCAAGATTCAGCAGCACCTCGGCAATCCCGCTCATGCCGATGCCGCCGATGCCGACGAAATGGACGCGCTGAATCTTGGCGAACATGAAACGCTAATTCCCAAAATAAATGCTGATAATAAAGTTCTAATCGCTGCCAGCCAACTGCACCACCATCTCCGCTATTTCCTCGACCGCCTTCGGATGCGCCAGCGACTTCGCCGCCGCGGACATGCTCTGCAACCGCCGCGCATCGCCGATGACGGCCGCCACGGTCTCGACCAGATAAGCCGCGTCCAGATTACTTTGTTCGACCACCACCGCCGCGCCGACTCTTTCCAGCGCCCGCGCA
>JBAVAA010000535.1:0-6418 GCA_049585515.1 Terriglobales bacterium
TCACCAGATCAATCTCAGGCTTCGGCGTTGCGATCCCCTTCTTGGATTTTTTCTGGAACACATGCAAAACGTAAACCGCTCTCGGGAAACTCACTGCATACACAGCCCTGAACGTTCCACCCCTGGAGACCGACGTAATCTCAAGGACACCCGCCGCGATCCCTTTCAGCGGCTTGGCGTTTGCCGGCATCCTTCCCTGCTGGACTCGCTCCAGCGCAAAGCCAATCTCGTTCTTAACTTCGTCCGGTAGTTGGCGCAGAACCGCTCGAGAATCCCCCATGAATCGTACTGGCCTCATCGAGGCGACCGTTCTGTGTCAACTGTAGAATATGCTACTACTGGCATGGTGTCAACGATATTGTCCCCAGACTGCTGTCTGGCTCCGCAAGGATTCGAAAACACTCTTTGCCAAATCCCACAGTGAGCGAGTAACACATTCTCGGCTCTTATCGCCGCCATCGACCGCAGCAGGAAAGCGAGTTTGCGGACGGCTGATGGCTTCTTACGGCTTCTGTGTCGGCCGCAGCAAAATTTCGCTGGCGAACGATTGTGGCGCTTGCGTCACGAGCATGGCTACGATGTGCGCGACGTCTGTGGCTTGCAGCATCTTTTCGGTATTCATTCCGGGATGCGCGCTGAACCCGGTATACGTCGATCCTGGGCAGATGACGGAGACGCGAATGTTGTGCGCTCGTAATTCTTCGGCCACGGAGTAGCTCAACCCATTCAATCCCCATTTCGAGGCGGCGTAAGCGGCTCCGTTGGGCAGGGCGTTTTTTCCGGCCAGGGATGAGATGTTGACGATGAGTCCGCGCGCTTCAGATTTGATCATCAGGGGGACGAGGCTGCGGATGCAATAAAAGACCCCGCGCAGATTTGTGTTCATCACCCGCTCCCAATCCTCGGGCGGAAGTTGATGGAGCGGGCCGCTTTGAAATCCGATGCCGGCGTTGTTGATGAGAATGTCCAGCCGGTGAAAGGCGGTCTCGACGTGCTGGGCCAGCGCTTTCACCGACTGGAGATCGGTGACATCGCATTCGATCACAGAACTTCGAATCGGATTCCTTCCGGAATTTTTCCCGGAAGCCGGCACGCCGCTGTTCCGGCTGCCGTTTTCGCTACCGTTTTCGATCAGGGCCGCGGTTTGTTCAAGAGCTTCGCGCGCGCGTCCGCAGAGAACCGTGTGAGCGCCGAGTTCGGCGAGCTTTACCGCGATCGCGCGGCCAATGCCGCGTCCGGCGCCGGTGACGATGGCGACCTGGCCGGCTAACGGTAGGTTCGATGCGATTTGCATCACGGCGTCTTCCTTCCGCTGGAGACTATTCTATTCCGCGTCCGTTAGCTCATGCTTGCGACGGGGCTTTGCCCCGCCTTGCGGGGCGGGAACCCGCCACCACACAACCTGACCACGCGACCCAATGTTGTGCATCGGACAGAGCGATGCTATTCCGCATCTAAATTGACAGCAGGCCGATAGAAGTATTTGGATGCAAGCCGCTTGCCTTAGGGGGAGCGCATCCTTATAATCCGCTCACCGGAATAATGGCAGGCCGTCGCATGTCAACCGGCGGCGCATGATTTTGGCGAACCAATCAGTCTGAACCAGTCAGCGTGAACCAGTCAGCCTGAGCGCCACTGCAAGCACGATGCAGGATTGGTTCATGGTGCAAGTCCGACACCAGGCCGGGGTGGCATCGGGCACGATGTCAAGTCCGCTTTCCCGACGAGTTAAGGAGCCACAGGAATGAAGAAGATTTTCATCGCGATGTTGCTGGTAGCCGCAGTTACCGCCGTCGCTCAAACCCCTCCCGCGCCCGCGGCGCCGGCGCAAGCTCCGGCAGCTCCAGCGCAGCAGAAAAAGGAAATCAAAGATCCGGCGGAGTACAACGCGTACGTGGGCGCTGTGCAGCAAACCGATCCCGCCGCCAAGGTCAGCGGATTGGAAGCGTTTACGATGCAGTATCCCCACAGCGTGATGAAGGAAGACGCGCTGGAGGCGTTAATGAGCGCTTACCAGCAGTTGCTCAGTCAGGCGAAGACCCCCGACCAGCAGACGCTGAATCGCACCAAGATGCTGGACACGGCGGGGAAGGTGCTGCAGGTGAACCCGTGCAACCTGCGGGCATTAGCGGTGATGGTCTTCACCAAACAGTCTCTGGCCATGGCTGGCCAGAACTCGCAGGCGAATTTTGCGGACGCAGGTGAGAACGCCGAAAAGGGTTTGCAGTGTCTGCAGACAAACTTGCCGAGGCCGGAAGGCATAACGGCGGACGAATGGGAAAAGCTGAAAACGCAAACCAAATTGATTTTCAACGGCGCAGAGGGCATCAGCGCCTACCAGGCGGCAGTAAGCGCCAATCAAGCCAAGGATACCGCAACCGCGGGCAAGGACTTCGCGAAGGCGCAACCGTTCCTGAAAGCCGCGTTGGAGGCCGATCCGAACAATCTGGTCGACGTGTACGATTTGGCGCTCTCAGATCTGGCGCCAGGACCGGGTGAAAACGACGTGGAGGGTCTTTTTTTCATTGCACGCGCCTCCAATCTGGCTCAAGGCGATGGCAAGACTAAGATCGCGCAGTTCGGCAAGAGCAGGTACGCCAAGTACCACGGCAGCGAAGACGGATGGAACGATGTGCTGACGATGACTGCCACCACCCCACTGCCTCCAGCCAATTTCACGATCGCAAAGTATGTTCCGCCAACTCCCGCTCAGCAGTGTACCGACCTTCTGAAGTCGAAGAAGGTGGAGGAGATGAGCTTTGCGGAGTGGCAGTTGTGCCTCTCCGAAGGCGCGCCCGATGACGCCGACAAGGTTTGGTCGGTGCTCAAAGGGAAGCCGCTGCAGATGGTGGCGCACGTCATCACGATCGAAGCCGCCTCCAAGCCGACTCATCTAACTCTCGCTGGCAGCTCGGACGATATCGACGCCAAACGCGCGGACATCGATCTCACCATGTCGGCAGTGATCCCCGCCAAGGATATGCCGAAAGAGGATACGGACTTCCAGTTCCAGGGAACGCCGGTTTCGTACGTGGCAAAGCCCTTCATGATGACCATGAACGACGGAGCCTTGCTGGTGGCAGCGAAACCGAAGCCGACGGTGCGGAGGAAGCCCAGGCCGCAGTAACGGCAGGTAGCAGGTTGCGGGTCTTAGGTCTTAGGAAAAACCGCTTGGCCTGAAAATTTATTTGATTAGAAGAATTCCCGACGGGAAAACTTGGGCGGTCCCTTTGGGACCGCCCTTTTACTCTTGCTGGCCGCGCCTGGCGCTTAGCGAACTTGTTTTCTCTCCAGTTGCATGGGGCGCGCGCTTCTCGGCGGACGCTTGGCGTCGGCTCTGAGCGGTCGAACATCGATCTTGAGTTCCTGCATGGTGCGGCTCAGCGTGTTCCTATGCATGCCCAATTGGCGCGCGGCCTTGCACTGATTGCCGCGGTTTTCCTCGAGCACGGTGATGATAAAGCGCTTCTTAAACTCGCGCACCGCTTCCGAATAGAGGATATTGCTTTTGTACATCTGAAGGATGAGTGCTTCCAGTTGATCTTTCACCTGCCGCCTCGTTTCCGCACGCTCAACAATTCAATCCTCGGGGACTCAAGCCCTCGTTATTAAAATCTTTGTGACAGCCGTTACTTCGACGATTGCGGCAGAGCCTTATCCGTTGCCGAGTGCACCTGCCGCATGTAGTCCAAGCCCTGGTAAAAGCGATGGCGCAATTCCGACGGTGCGATCCAGATCGCCGCCCTTCCGCCTACCAGGAAATACGGAGCCAACTGCGATGCCGACAGCCACTTCGACGCGGGCGCGAACGCAGTGACGGCCATCAGCACAATCGCCACCACCAGCGCACCCTTCAACAAACCCAGGACTGCTCCCAGAAAGCGGTCAATCGACCTTAGACCGGCCTTCTTCATTGCCCAACGCGCGATCTGCCCGGCGATGCCGGCGACAATCAGGACCGCGAAAAAAATGATGAGAAAACCTGCGATCTCTCCCAGCCACGGCGACTTCAAATGGGGCGCGAACCAGTCGGCCAGGCGATGATACTGCCAGGCGGCCAGCAGGTATCCCACGACCAGGCCCGCCAGTTTGAAGGCTTCATGAAAAAAGCCTTCGATGGCGGCACCGATCACGGACAACACCAGAAATGCGATGATGATCCAGTCCGCAATGCTCATGGTTTCATGGTCCCGAAATTCGGCGATCCGAAATTCAAGACCCGAAGACCAGTAATCCTAACATCGGCGATCGAATGCAATGCACCAGCGCGCGGACTAAATCTCCAACTCGCGTCCCGTCAACTGACGATACGCCCCGAGGTACTTTTCGCTTGTCCGCAGCGCAACCTCTTGGGGAAGGGCCGGCGCGGGCGGTTGCTTGTTCCAGCGAATTTCTTCGAGGTAATCCCGTACATACTGCTTGTCGTACGAATCCTGCGCCTTGTCCGGTTGATAGCTGTCGGCCGGCCAGAAGCGTGAAGAATCCGGTGTGAGCACTTCATCCGCCAGGGTGATGCCCTTGGCGGTCTGTCCAAATTCAAACTTGGTGTCGGCGATGATGATGCCGCGCTGCCGCGCGTAATCCGCGGCCTTTTTGTAGATACGCAATGTGATGTCGCGAAGCTGGCGGCTCAATTCTGGATCGACCAGCTTGCACATTTCCTCGAACGAAATGTTGATGTCGTGTCCGGTGATGGCCTTGGTTGCGGGAGTGAAAATCGGTTCCAGCAGTTGGTCAGATTCTTTCATGCCAGCCGGAAGCTTGATGCCGCAGACCGTGCCGGTCGCTTTGTACTCCTTCCAGCCGGAGCCGGTAAGGTAGCCGCGCGCCACGCACTCGACCGGAAACATCTCGGCGCGCATTACCATCATGGAGCGGCCGCGGAGTTCATCGGCGTGCATGCGGATTGCTGCCGGGTAGCGATTTACGTCGGCGGCAACGAAATGGTTGGGGACGATATCCTTGAGAAAGTCGAACCAGAACAGAGATATCTGCGTGAGCACCCGGCCCTTGTGCGGAATGCCGGTCGCCAGCACGTAGTCGAACGCCGAGATGCGATCGGTGGCCACGAACAGCAGGTGGTCGCCGTCGAGGTTATATACGTCGCGCACTTTGCCGCTGGCGTGCAGTTCGAGTTCGGGATAGTCGGTTCGGAGCAGGACGTTATCTAGAATTTGGGGGCTCATCTCTCTAAATTACCGGCAAGAAAACTTTGCGTATTCTAGCCCTCGCGGGGAATTTGTCAACGACTTCCATCACATGCGCCGGAATACAGTGATTGCGGCTACGTGGAAAATTGTTGACAGTTTCAGTGTAAGCTAGAACGCTTGTCCGGCGCTGGTTTTCGTGGGATCGCCATGTGGAAAAGTTGAGGACGGCTCTGGAAAAAAGGGCGGTTCAGTTCAACTTAAAAAGGCGCAATGCAGCGGATGTTGTCAATAAGTTTTATTTGTGGGCTGCCGAGGCGTTCAAAAATGGCTGGGCCATTTGCGGGCGGCATGGAAGACGCGAATCAACTGTACAACGTCGCCGCGAACGCGATAAGGAACTATGTAAGGAGTTCCCGAGACGACTAATTCGCGAGTGCCGGATATCCGACCAGGCCGACCGGAAGATGGGAACCGCTCCAGATCTTCTACAGCACCTCGAATTGCTGCAACAGTCTTTTCGGCGGCACTGGGATTGTCGTGCGCGATATACTCCGAGTTATTGATCGCGGCTTGCAACCACTCAACGCGCACGACGCGTCCACTTTTTGAACACGCGTTGCACTTCCTCCTCGCTGGCAAAGTCGCCCGCGTCAGCCTCGGCCAGACCCTTCTTGATTTCGTTGATTTGCCATTCGTTTACCGAGACATATTCCTGAATCGCCTGGGCCGCGACAAACGAGCGGCTCCGGTTCATCGACTTCGACAAACGGTCGAGCTGATTTTTGAGTTTAACGTCAAGGCGGAGGGTGAGAACCGAGGATTCGGACATGATGTATACATTGTACATCAGGTGTATGCATCACACAACGACTATATTCCCAAAGAAGCTTCCTTGCTCCTTATTCCACGGCCTCCCTATTACATTACGCCGCCCCGAACCGCACCGACACCAGCTTCGATACCCCCGGCTCCTGCATGGTCACGCCATAAAGCACCGGTGCAATGCTCATCGTCCGCTTGCTGTGGGTGATCAGGATGAACTGGGTCTGCACGCTCATCTCGCGCACCAGATCGGTGAAGCGGGCGATGTTCGACTCGTCGAGCGGAGCGTCGACTTCGTCGAGGATGCAGAACGGGCTGGGCGTGTACTGGAAGATTCCGACCAGCAGAGCAAGCGCGGCGAGCGCCTTTTCGCCGCCAGAGAGCAGAAGTACGTTCTGCAGTTTTTTACCGGGCGGCGAGGCCACCACGTCAATGCCGCTCTCCGC
>JBAVAA010000536.1:0-3303 GCA_049585515.1 Terriglobales bacterium
GTTCTGGGGGAGGGCTGTTCGGGCGTCCTGTGATCCGTTTGGATCCGGGGCGCTTCTTATTTGCGGGGAACACTTCAGCCGGCCCAGGTTTTCCTAACCTCGGGAGCGCAATCACAGAGAACACAGAGTGGCATGGAGGAAGGCCGCCGAATGCAAGCGATTACCCATTGCCCAATTCGGTGAGCACTTTGGGATCGATATTGCCACCGCTGATTACGGCCACGTTGATCTTTGTGTCGGGAAGTTCGGCGGCGTGAAAAAGGAACGCTGCGGGAGCGACGGCGCCGCTCGGCTCGGCCAGCGTTTTGGAATTATTGCTTAACAGGCGCATCGCTTCGCGAATCTCATCCTCCGTCACGCTGATGATGTCGTCCACATAGGCACGGATATGTTCGAAATTGATTGTGCCAATACTTTGCGTGCGGAGACCGTCTGCCATGGTCTGCAAGACTCGCTCCGCTTTGAATGAAATGATTTGGCCGGCACGCAGGCTGGCTTGTGCGTCGCCGGCAAGTTCTGGCTCGACTCCAATCACTCTAACCTTTGGTTGGCCAGGATTGAGATTGCTCAGCTTGATAGCGGTCGAGATGCCGCTGATCAATCCACCGCCGCCGACCGGGGCGAGCACCGTTTCAACATCAGGCAAGTCTTCCAGTATTTCAAGTCCCACCGTTCCCTGGCCGGCGATGATCTTTTCGTCATTGTAAGGAGGCACGACTGCATAGCCGTGCTCGGCGGCCAGTTGTTCCGCGCGCAGGCGGCGCTCTTCGCTGCCCGGGCCGACGAGGACGATCTCCGCGCCTAGCGCAGCTGTGGCTTCGAGCTTGTTCTTCGGAGCACTACCCGGCATCACGATGATAGCCTTTACACCCAGCGCCCGAGCCGCATAGGCCACGCCTTGCGCATGATTGCCGCTCGAATAGGAAATGACTCCGCGACGGCGTTCTTGGAGTGAGAGCGACGCGACCTTGTTGTACGCGCCGCGCAGTTTGAAGGCGCCGATGGGCTGCAGGTTTTCGAGCTTGAGGAAGAGCTTGCGCTCATCGGTCGGGGCCGTCCATTCGAACAGCGGGGTGCGGACGGCGATGCCGTGGAGAAGAGTCTGGGCGGCGCGAATGTCTTGCAGAGAAACCATGGAACGCTTTCAGATTGCCTCTTTCATCGGTGATTTGCAAACTGACGGCAAGACTTCATCGCCCCCATGCGTTTGACATCATGATGTCGATGTATATATCATCATGATGTGCGAACAACTCTCACTCTCGAAGACGATGTCGCCAGCCTGCTGAACCGAGAGGTTCGCCGCTCCGGCGAATCGTTCAAGCAGGTGGTGAATCGCTTCCTGCGCCTCGGGTTGAATGCTTCGAAGCAGCCCACTCGGAAACCGTTTCGAGTTAAGCCGTTAAATCTGGGCCTCCCTCCGTTTGAAAAAGTCGAGGAGCTTCTGGAATACCTGGAAGGGCCGGACCATCGGTGATTGTAATCGACGCCAATCTCCTGATCTATGCCTACGATCGCGCTTCAACAGACCATAAGAAGAGCTTGATCTGGCTGGAGAACGTTTTGTCCGGAGTAGAAGCAGTGGGATTGCCATGGCAAAGCATATCCGCTTTCCTCCGAGTGATCACGAATCGGCGTTTGGCGGGGGCGCGTGTCGCTGTGGAGCAAGCTGTGCACGTTGTAGAAGAGTGGCTGCAACAACCCAACGTGCAAATCCTTGCGCCCGGGGATCAGCATTGGTCCGTGTTGAGACGAATGATCCTGGAGGGGAGCGCCTCGGGCCCGCTCGTGAGCGATGCACAGATCGCGGCGCTGACGATGGAGTATGGAGGCGTACTTTATACGGCGGATCGCGATTTTGCGCGGTTTCCTGGGCTGCGCTGGAACAATCCGCTGAGCTAGGCGCATTTGGTTTTCAACCGTCTGGTGACCTTCTCCCCAAGGACACGGCCTGCCTTGCGTAAATGTGATTTATAAGTTACACTGAGCAAACAATGGAAATTCGCCGCTATCTGACCGCATCGGGCAGAGATGTTTTCGGCGAATGGCTGTCAGGGCTAAGCGATGTTCGGACCGCTGCCAAGATCGTGGCTCGGATTGATCGCCTCTCCGCTGGAAACTTCGGCGACTGCAAAACACTGCGCGGCGGTTTGTTCGAGTTGCGGATCGACTGGGGGCCAGGCTATCGGGTCTATTACGCGCAGGTGGGCAAACAGTGTGTCTTGCTGCTTTGCGGCGGAGATAAACGCAAGCAGTCATCCGATATCAAGCGGGCGCTCGAATATCTCAAAGACTACAGGGAGAGAACACAATGAAACGCAAGGCGAGCATATCCCACGAGGAAGCTACAGTTCGTGAACTGCGCGATAATCCGGAGTTTGCCGCCGAGTATCTCCGTGCTGCCTTGGAGGATGACGACGAGCCGAGCGTGCTTCTGATCGCGCTGCGCCGCATCGCCGAGGCGCGAGGCGGCATTGCCAAAGTGGCCAAAGCGGCTGGTATTGAGCGCGAGAGCCTTTACCGCGCTTTATCGGCTCGCGGAAACCCACGGCTTTCTACGTTGGTTGCTGTGACCAAGGCGGTGGGATTGAAGCTCACGGTAGAAGCGGTGGGATGAGATCGAGGGCGTAGCCGTTGCTCGTACGAGTTTGCGGTGCGCCATTTCGTTACGCGTCGACTTCAGGCGAGGGATGCCTTGTCCCTAGCCAGCGAGAAAATTCGGCTTTGCTCGCGAACGCGACCATTTAGAAACCTGACAAATTGCGGGTCTACAGTCTCCGGAGGCAAGCGTGGTTCTCCCCAACGTTGACCGCGCACTGAGACGCAAACGTAGGGCGAAAGGCAAAGCCAAAAGTCATGGCTCGGATTATTGAGAATTTGCGTCAAATCCGTAGTTGTTAATCTTGGATCGCTGGTGGGCACCCAGATCGGATTGTCGTTCATTTGAATCACTACCACGGGGCTATCTCCCGTGATGAATTGCTCGCCAACATGAGGCAGAGAAGTGTAGAAGTACGGCTGGTGGAGATTCTTGTCCCAATACTCCATGACAATTAGCGCCTGTTTAGCAATTGTTTTGACAAACATATTCGCATCGACCGCACCTCCAGCTTGTTCCTCGATGCACTTTGTGGGCCAGCGTTCTCACCGCCTGAGATGCAACGAACCCGCAAACGGCTCCAGCTTCGTCACCCGTGAGGTTTGCGAAACGGTTTTGTTCTTCTTTGATTCTCCGCGAAACAGGGGCGAAGGGGGCTTCCACCACCTTGCTGAAGAAGTCTTCTACCTTGTCGTCCTCCATCC
>JBAVAA010000537.1:0-1738 GCA_049585515.1 Terriglobales bacterium
AATGTCTTTTACAGCGATGCCGGAATCGCGCAGCAGCTTAGCGGTCCCTCCGGTAGAAACCAGCTCCACGCCCAGTTCGCCAAGTTTGCGGGCAAAATCGACCAATCCGGATTTATCGGTGACACTAAGAATGGCACGCTGGATTTTAGACATGAGAACCTCTGCTGCGAATGAGAATTCGGAATCTTAGAGAAGAGAGATTCTAGCAGTAGAGGCAGTTACCAGTGTCCAGTACCCAGTTTTCAACCTTCGTGGCCGGGGCCGTCATTTTTGCGCAATGCGCGGAGTCGCCGATTCGTTCTGCGTAACTTTGCGCAGAGACCGGACGATGCGATTAATCTCGGGCTGGGTGACACCGGCGGAGTGCTTGTAGTCTTTCTGGGATAAAATCATCTCGACGCTGCCCTCATCCGAATAAAGGTGAAGGACAATTCCGTATGGCCGGACTTGAGGATTGCCTTGCTGAAACCCCTTGTAGCTTTGATTTTGCAGGATAAAGATCCCAGATGCAGCCGAATTTGACAGCACAACGGATTTGATCGTAAGCCAGAATGCTTCGCTCATGTGAGCGTCCGGCGATAACGCCCAGTAGTGCATCTTGTCCGGCGTAAGCTCATACAAATTCTTTTCAAAGCCGTAGTCTGACTTAAGGGCGCTGTTGGCCGACCTCGTTGCCGCCTCTACCTTCCTCGGAGGGACTTTGAACTCCGTGACGAGAGTGTTGGCCCACTCCCGGGGAGGAATGGCGCTAACCAGCAGCCGCAGTCCCGAACGAAAGTGTAGGTCGACCCTAAATTTATCGGGCTTGTCCTTGGGATAGAGCTTGGTCTGGTTACCGTCGAGATCGGTCCAGGGAACCTCCAACTCGTAACCGAAGTACGACAGCTTTGTTCCCGGCGCCTCTGATACGGACTCGTCCTTCAAAGCAGTCGGGACGATCCTGGCAAAAGGGGCCTTCTTAGCCGTATAAAAAGAAGAGACCACAACGATCCCATACACGCCCACGAAAGCGACGGCGAGAGTTACGACCACCGTGATCAAAATCCGCCGCAGTAGTCTCACAATTGCGCTCCTGGGTACTGGGTACTGGCAACTGGGTACTAGCTTTTCGCCTTCGCCTTAAGCTTCACCCGCCCATCCTGCATTTCGACCGAATAAACCACGGCGTCGCAGCCCTGCGTCTTGCGAATCTCGCTGGTCTTCTTCTGAACGAATTTGGCGAAAGAATTCAAGTCGCCGGAAACCTTCTCCCCGGACTTTTGCTTGGCCTCGGTCAACACTTTGTAAAGGGATTCGATTTGCGCGCGCTCGGCCGCCTCGCCGGAATGATGCACCGAGAAAGGCTGGTCATTCGGCGTCTTGGCGTCCTCAGTTTCACTGGCGCGCCTGACGCCATACACCGCACGGCGCGCCTCGACCCGTTCCTCAGCGCGCAAGCCCCGGACCGCAAGCAGCGCGTCCTGGGGCCGGCGATAGCCTTCTTCGCGAATTCGCAACTTCTTGCGCCACAGGTCGCCGAAAACCGCGTAGCGCTGCGCCATTTCGCCGTACCGGTACCGCTGCGAAAAAGTTAACCGCGCGCCGTCGCTGAATTTGCGAATCAGCGAGACCACCTTCCACTCGACGTCGGTGGGAGGCCGTTTGGCTGCGTTGTTGAAGAAAATGTCGTACTCGATCTTCAGCCGGCGCAGTTGCTGGTCGAGCAGATCGAGTTCTTCATCAATGGTCACAAATATCC